>NZ_JHUS01000050.1:0-143543 GCF_000691465.1 Geobacillus sp. CAMR5420 | reverse complement strand
ACAAAGTCTTGACTGACTCGCGGTGAACCATGAATCGCATCCGTCTTTTGGTGTGTAAGCGCATCTTGGAACGCTTTTTCCGGAGCAAGCAACAAAAGTCTAAAAAAGAATGGGCGTTTTTTTCTTTGCCCATTCTTTTCTATTTTTATGAAATCGATGGTGAACGCCGACAGGCCGCATGATCGGTGTTTTTGCCAACCAAACTAAAGAAAAACAAAATGGGGACAAAGGTGTGAAGCAAATGGCCAACACCGTATTTATCAAGCCGCGCCATCGCGTGCAAGTCAAGCCGGGGGCGGTGGTGACGCTCGGGCAGGCGGCCCAAATCGCTGCGCCGGATGGCGGGCTCATTCGGCGGTTGAAGACGATTCCGCTCTATCGCATCCAGCCCAGCGATAAAAATATCGTCATCATCGATATGATGCAAATGATCCGGGCTGTGTTTGATGTGGATTCCTCACTTGATGTGCAGATGATCGGCCCATCGCAGACGATCATTGAAGTCGTCTATGAAAAACGGAAGGTTTCGACCGCTTCCTTCGTTCTCGTTTGGCTTCTTTTGTTCGTCGGTTCGGCGATGGCGATCATGAACTTTCACGAGGACGTCAGCATGCAACGGGTGCATCGCCATCTGTACGAGATGGTGACCGGCCAGGCGGTCGATAAACCGCTGCTTTTGCAAATTCCATATTCGCTTGGGCTCGGCATCGGGATGATTTTATTTTTCAACCATTGGTTCCGCAAACGAATCAACGAGGAGCCCAGCCCTCTTGAAGTCGAAATGTTCAACTACCAGCAATCGATCGATCAGTACGTCATTTTGCATGAAAACAAAGAAAGCTTGAGGCCTCTTGACGACGCTTGAGATTTTGCTGGTAGTGTTCGTCGGCTTCGCCGGAGGGTTGGCGGTCGGAACCGGATTTGTCGCTTTTTTGGTCGTGCTTGGCGTCATCCCGCGCCTGACGCAGCTGACGAAAACGCCAAAACGCATTCACGCCTATGAATGGGGGGCTGTAGCCGGCGCCATCGTTGGCGGTTGGATGAGTTTGCGCCATTCTGTTTGGCATTTATCCAAATATTGGCTAGCGCCGATCGGATTGTTTCATGGTGTGTTTATCGGAATGCTCGCTGCCGCTTTAACAGAGGTGTTGAACGTTTGGCCGATTTTAGCGAAGCGGATCGGCGTCGATGATAAAATCGTCATTTTACTTATGGCCATCGCCTTTGGCAAAGTGGCCGGTTCGTTGTTTCATTGGCTTTATTTTGTCGATCACTTTCGCTGACAAAGGGGGAAGGAAACGTGGGATTAAAGTCCGATTATGTCCGCGAGGTGAAGGCGTTTCAGCCTTCTCCCCCATACGCCGCCAATGCGGTAAAAGCGTTTCTTGTCGGCGGGGCGCTTTGTGCGTTGGCGCAATGGCTCGTTGATTGGTATGGCGGCACGTTTGCCGCTTCGCCGCTCGAGGCTCATCTGTGGGCGTCTATGGTGATGGCCGGATTGGCGATTGTGCTGACGGCCGTCGGGAAATATGATGATTTCAGCCAATTTGCCGGTGCGGGGGCGACGATGCTCATTACAGGGCTGGCCAATGCGATCGCGAGCGCTGCCATCGAACATCGCAGCGAAGGATGGACGGCCGGGGTGGCCGGGCAGATGTTGAAAGCCGGTGGGGCAGCGGTCATTTATGGTCTGATTGCCGCCTATGTGCTTGGCCTTGTTTGGCCGTGACGAAAAGAGGGATTGGCCATGAAACGTGTCGGAAAGCAGACATGGGTGTTTGACGATGGTGTTTACATCCAAGCGGCCGCTGCCGCAGTCGGGCCGCTTGAAGCCGACGGGCCGCTCGGAAGTTATTTTGATGTTTGTCATCGCGACTTATATTGCGGCGAAGCGACGTGGGAGCTGGCCGAGCGGAGGCTGATGCGGGAGGCGGTGGACTGCTGCTTGCAAAAGGCGGGCGTCTCTGCCGAAGAAGTCGATCTATTTTTGGCCGGTGATTTGTTAAACCAAAATGCGACATCGAACTATGTCGCCCGCGAGCTGCCGATTCCGTTTTTATGCTTGTTCGGCGCCTGTTCGACCTCGATGCAAACGTTGGCGGCAGCCGCTGCGTTTGTCGCTGGTGGATTGGCTGATCGGGCGCTTGCGGCGACAAGCAGTCATAACGCGACGGCCGAACGGCAGTTTCGCTACCCGACTGAACTGGGGGTGCAAAAGCCGAAAACGGCGACGTTCACCGTCACGGGCGCCGGCGCCGCGCTCGTTGGCCGCGCGCCGGGACGTTGGCGCGTCCGGGCGGCGACGATCGGCAAAGTCGTTGACGCCGGGCTGAAAAACCCACTCGACATGGGGGCGGCGATGGCCCCGGCGGCGGCCGATACGATCGAGCAGCATTTCCGTGACTTAGGCGTCTCGCCGGGCGATTACGATTTGATTGTCACCGGCGACTTGTCGCGCGTCGGCAGCGTCATCGTCCGCGAGTTGCTTGCTGAATCAGGCTACGATGTGACCGACGTTTACAACGATTGCGGGCTGATGATTTACCGGCCAGATCAAAAGGTGTTCGCCGGCGGCAGCGGCTGCGCCTGCTCGGCGGTCGTCACGTACGGGTATTTGCTTCAAGAGCTCGCCCGCGGAACGTTTCGACGCCTGTTTGTCGTCGCTACCGGGGCGCTCTTGAGTCAAACGATGGTGCAGCAAAAACAGTCGATCCCAGCGATCGCTCACGGCGTCGTCATCGAAGCGGCTGGACAGGAGCCGGATTTGCCGCCGTAGGACGTCTTTTATTTGGGAACGATCAGGAGGGAATGTGATATGGAATACGTCCGTGCCTTTCTCGCCGGCGGGCTGCTGTGCGCCATCGTTCAGCTCATCATCGACCGCGGCAAATGGACGCCGGCTGGCGTCGCCGGTTCGCTTGTCGTCTTTGGCGTACTCCTTGGCTTTGGCGGCGTCTATGATCCATTCGTCGCTTGGGCTGGCGCCGGGGCGACGATGCCGCTATGCGGATTTGGGTATTGGTTGGCGAAAGGGGCCATGGCAGAACCGCGGCCGGAGGGATTTGTCGAAACCGGAGCAGCGGTGTTCCGATTTGCCGGCGCCTTGTTCGCTTTTATCGTGGCTGGCTCTTTTGCCGCGGCGCTCACTTGCAAACCGAAAGGGTAGAGATGATGGAAAAACGACGAGTCATTTTAGTAACGGATGGGGACGAGTTCGCCTGCCGGGCGATTGAGCGGGTTGCCGCCGAGATCGGCGGCCGTTGCATTTCTCGCTCGCAAGGCAATCCGACGAAACTGAGCGGTGAACAGTTGGTCGAACTCATTTTGCAAACGCCGCACGATCCAGTGTTTGTCATGTTTGACGATTGCGGCGCCCTCGGGGAGGGGGCCGGAGAGCAGGCGCTTCGCTATGTGGCGACGCATGAGCAAATCCAAGTGCTCGGGGCGCTGGCGGTTGCCTCCAATACGCACCAGCATGAATGGACAAAAGTGCATGTGAGCATCGACCGTGACGGCGTGATGACCGAATATGGGGTCGATAAAGAAGGCGTCCGGGACCTCGAGATCGGGCGGATCAATGGCGATACCGTCTACTGCCTTGACCGGCTGAACATTCCGCTCATCGTCGGCATCGGCGACATCGGCAAAATGGGATATCGAGACCATGCGAAATACGGAGCGCCGATTACGCGCAAGGCGGTCGAGTTGATTCTCGAAAGGAGTGGTGGCTATGCCGGAAAAAGAAAAGAAACCGAAAGCGCCGATCGCGAAGCGGCTCGTTGACAACGCGAAGTTTTTGCAACAGCGGATCGGCGTCGGGACAAGCTTTGATTTAGGCGTGCGGAAAATCTATGTCCTAAACCGGGAAGTACATATTTACTACTGCAACGGTTTATGCGACACGCAATACATTATCGAATTGTTAAAACAAATTGTGCGCGTCAACGATGATGAACGCCAGGCGTCCCAAGCGTGGCAGATCATCGAAAATCGACTCGTTCATCAGCAAGTCAGTCCGGTGACGAGCCTCGACGAAGCGGTTGACAAGCTGCTGTCGGGCTTGATCATCGTCTTGATTGAAGGCGAATCGACCGGATTTGCTGTCGACGTCCGCAGCTATCCGGGTCGGCAGCCGCAAGAGCCGGATACGGAAAAAGTTGTGCGCGGCGCCCGCGACGGCTACGTCGAGAACATCATTGTCAACACGGCGCTCACCCGCCGCCGCATCCGCGACGAGCGGCTGCGCTTTGAAATTTTGCAAGTCGGCGAGCGGTCAAAAACGGACGTATGCATCGCCTATATTAAAGACGTCGCTGACCCGGGGCTTGTTGAACTCGTCAAGAAAGAGTTGCAGCAAATCAACGTCGATGGACTGACGATGGGCGACAAAACAGTCGAAGAGTTTTTAGTCAAGCAAGGATACAACCCGTACCCGCTCGTCCGTTATACCGAGAGGCCGGATGTAGCAGCGACGCACCTGCTTGAAGGGCACGTGCTCATTATGGTTGATACATCGCCAAGCGTCATCATCACGCCGACAACATTTTTCCACCACGTCCAGCATGCCGAGGAATACCGGCAGTCGCCAGGGGTCGGGACGTTTGTGCGCTGGGTGCGGTTTTTAGGCATTTTGACGTCGTTGTTTTTGCTGCCGCTGTGGGTGCTGTTCGTCCTTGAACCGTCGTTGCTGCCCGAATCGTGGGCGTTTATTGGGCCGAACAAACAAACGAACATCCCGATCATTGTGCAAATTTTGCTCGCTGATTTTGGGATTGAGTTTTTGCGGATGGCAGCCATTCATACCCCGACGCCGCTATCAACCGCGATGGGTTTGATTGCCGCCGTCTTGATCGGACAAATCGCCATCGATGTCGGGCTGTTTGTGCCGGAAGTGATCTTGTACATTTCGGTGGCGGCGATCGGTTCATTTGCGACGCCAAGCTATGAGTTGAGCGTGGCGAATAAGATTTCTCGATTGGCATTGGTCATTCTTGTCGCCTTGTTTAAAGTGCCCGGGCTCGTCATTGGCACGACCGTTTATTTGCTTTGGCTCGCCAGCATCCGCTCGCTTAATACGCCGTACTTATGGCCGTTCATCCCGTTCGATCCAGCGGCATTTATGCAAATTGTCGTCCGCCGTTCGGTTGCCGGAGCGAGAGTGCGCCCGAGCATCGTTCACCCGCAAGACCGGCAAAAACAGCCGTCATGACGCGAACGATCCATTTGGAAGCGGCCGTCTCCACCTATTGGCGGCCGCTTTTTTCGTTTTAGCGCTATTGCAACTTTTTTATCATTATGATAAGTTATATTTAATTGCTTGCACTGATGGTGCTTGCCTCAGTGCTTCGCACGTTTGCACGGACGGAATGGGCATGGCCCAGCGCGGGGTGTGCGGCCTTCCGTTTCAAGGCAGAGCCGATGGCGCTCTGCGGTTTTCCATTTTGTAAAGGCAGTTGCCGATTTTGCAAACTGTCTTTTTTGCTTTTGCCATGCGATTTCGATAGAGGAATGAGGGGTTTGCGATGTTTCTTCACGGGACAAGCCGCGTGAATGAACAAGGGCATTTGGAAATCGGCGGCGTCGATGTGGTCGAGTTGGCCAAAACGTATGGCACGCCGCTTTATATTTATGACGTTGCGTTGATCCGCGCTCGGGCGCGCGCGTTTAAAGAAGCGTTCCAGCGTCACGGCGTGCGGGCGCAAGTCGCGTATGCGAGCAAGGCGTTTTCCGCCGTCGCCATCGTGCAGCTGGCCGCTGAGGAGGGATTGTCGCTTGACGTCGTCTCAGGCGGTGAGCTGTATACGGCGCTTGCGGCCGGTTTTCCGCCTGAGCGCATCCATTTTCATGGCAACAACAAAAGCCGGGACGAATTGGCGATGGCGCTTGAACACGGCATCGGCTGCATCGTTGCCGACAACTTTTACGAACTCGAGCTGATCGAAGAGCTGGCGGAGTCATCCGGTCGGACGGTGCCGGTTTTGCTCCGCGTGACGCCGGGGGTCGAGGCGCATACGCACGATTACATTTTAACCGGGCAAGAAGATTCAAAGTTCGGCTTTGACTTAAACAACGGTCAGGCGGACGAGGCGTTTCGCCGTGTCATGGCATCGGCCGCGTTTCAGCTGCTCGGCGTTCATTGCCATATCGGCTCGCAAATTTTTGAAACAGCTGGGTTTGTGCTCGCGGCGCAAAAAGTGTTTGCCAAGCTGGCGGAGTGGAACAAGGCGCACGGATTTGTCCCAGCGGTTGTCAATCTTGGCGGCGGCTTTGGCATCCGCTATACGGAGGAAGACGACCCGATTCCGGTGACAGCGTACGTCGACTGCATCGTGGAAGAGGTGAAAAGGCAGGCCGAAGCTTGCCGCTTGCCGTTGCCGGAAATTTGGATCGAGCCGGGCCGGTCGCTCGTGGGTGATGCCGGAACGACGATTTATACGATCGGTTCGCGCAAAGAGGTGCCCAACGTCCGCACCTATATTGCCGTTGACGGCGGCATGAGCGACAACATCCGTCCGGCGCTTTACGGAGCGAAATACGAAGCCGCGCTCGCCAACCGGGTGTTCGGCGAGCCGACGGAAGTCGTATCGATCGCCGGGAAGTGTTGCGAGTCAGGCGACATGCTCATTTGGGACATCGCCCTGCCGGAAGCGAAGCCGGGCGATTATTTGGCCGTTTTTTGCACCGGCGCTTACGGCTATTCCATGGCGAACAATTACAACCGTCTGCCGCGCCCAGCCGTTGTGTTCGTTGAAAACGGCGACGCCCAGCTCGTTGTGAAACGGGAGACATATGAAGATTTGATCCAATATGATTTGCCTTTGAAAACGAAAGTGAAAAAGTGAAGGCCGCCGGTTGGAAAGAGAACGGCCTCCACAAAGAAAAGGCGCCCGCTGCTTTTTTTGGGGCGCCTTCTTTCATTGTTGATTTGAGGAAAATGCTGATTTGATCGCGTTCCAAATTTCTTTCAAGATGTCGATCAGATTTTGAATGAACGTTTTCCCTTCTTCTGACTGCAAAAACGCCGATAGCTGTTCTTTCGCCTTGCTCAGCTGATCATTCACTTGATCCCAATTAATATGGGCATTTTGCATTTTATGGAAAAGGGAAATCAGGTTGTTGATTTCATTCTCGCTCAGCGTAATGCCAAGGTCGTTGGCGATTTTTTCAATAAGGGCGCGCAAATCAGCGTCCGTCTGCGGTGGGTTGTTGGCGATTTCTTGTTTGATTTTCGCCAGCAGGGCGACCGCTTTGTCCGCGCCGATCGAATCGGCGAGCTTCGCCGTCTGCACCATTTCCTCGTTCGCCACTTTTTTGACATCATCAGGGATGGCTTGGTCCGAGGAAATTTCATACGCCTTCATCAGCCCCGTCAGCGCTGCGGTGCCGGAAACCGGGAACGGAGCGGTGATGTAAATATCGGCATCTTTCACCCCTGCGGTGATCAAGGCGTTTGTATACATCTCTTTCGTCACCCATGTGATGTTGTGCGTTTCGACATGAAGCCCCGAGCCGGGCTCTTTTATCGTGATCATCGACGACGAGATGGCGCGCGTGCCGATTTGCGCTTTCGGAATGAGTCCGTCCAAATATTTATGCTCCTCAACGTTTGAGACGGTGATCGTTTGCGCCCCGTCCGGCGCCTTCATTTCGTCGAGCACTTTTTGCTTTTGTTCATTCGTTAAGTTTTCCCCGAGCGTCACAATGACATCGCCCGGCGCGGCATCGGCCGCTGCGATGCCCGGAGATGCCAGCAGCACCGCCCAAAGCAGCGATGAAGCGATCGTTCGTTTCACATAGCTCGCCTCCTGTTTACGAAAATGCATTATCATTATACCGTACGCTCGCCTGCTTGGCTATCGGAAAAACGCGACGCGGTCAGGCGGCGTGCGAATTTGAAAAGACATTTTTTCTTTTGTTTCACTTGGCCATCATGGTATGATAAAAGCAGTTTCGATGTCGAAAAGGAGCTGGATGCTTGTGGCGAAAAAAGGATATATTCTCATGGAAAACGGCGGGAAAATCGAGTTTGAACTGTTCCCAAACGAGGCGCCGGCGACGGTGGCCAATTTTGAGAAGCTCGCAAACGAAGGCTTTTATAACGGGTTGACGTTCCACCGCGTCATCCCTGGATTTGTCAGCCAAGGAGGATGTCCACGCGGCAATGGAACGGGCGATGCCGGCTATACGATCCCGTGCGAGACGGACAACAATCCACACCGACATGTCACCGGCGCGATGTCAATGGCGCACCGCGGCCGCGACACCGGCAGCTGCCAGTTCTTTATCGTCCACGAGCCGCAGCCGCACTTGGATGGGGTGCACACCGTCTTTGGCCAAGTGACATCGGGCATGGACGTCGTGAAGACGATGAAAAACGGCGACGTGATGAAGGAAGTGAAAGTATTTGACGAACCGTAAACAGCGCATGAGCGAGGATGATCGGACTGTTCGAAACAACTGGCGCTTGTTTTTCTTTTTGCTTGCGGCCAGCCTGTTGTGGGGAGCGGCGTATTGGATTTGGGTTGCGGAATGATGATGCAGGGCGTTTCGTGTGGTATAATGAACATAACGATATCGTGATGCATCCTTCGGGGCAGGGTGAAATTCCCGACCGGCGGTGATGGGGCTTTCCGCCCCTCAGCCCGCGAGCCGAAAGGCAGGATCCGGTGCGATTCCGGAGCCGACAGTATAGTCTGGATGGGAGAAGGATGCCAATATGCGCACGGCTGTTTTCGGCCGGTTCAGACCGCGTGGGCAGCGTCTGTCGGCCGACTAGGCATGGTAGTATCTTTTGTTTCCGACCGGCCGGTATAGCCTGCTTGGCGAACATGTGTTTGTTTGCGCATCATTGGTCATTCTCTCATCGATGAGCCCCCGGGGACATCCCGGGGGTTTCATTTTTATTGAAGGAGGGAGTGCGGTGCATAACGATGAACATTATATGCGGCTCGCTCTCGATGTGGCCAAAGCTGGAGTCGGGCAAACGTCTCCCAATCCTGCCGTTGGCGCGGTCGTTGTCAACGGTGGGACGGTTGTTGGGCTTGGCGCCCATTTGAAAGCGGGTGAGCCGCACGCGGAAGTCTATGCGATCCGCATGGCTGGCGAGAAGGCGCGCGGTGCGACGGTGTACGTGACGCTTGAGCCGTGCAGCCATTATGGAAAAACGCCGCCATGTGCCGATTTGCTCATCCAGGCGGGCGTCCGTCGCGTCGTCGTTGCCACGACCGACCCGAATCCGCTTGTCGCGGGAAAAGGGATTGCCAAGCTGCGCCAAGCGGGCATTGACGTTGATGTTGGCGTATTAAAAGACGAAGCGGACGAATTGAATCGGATGTTTTTCCACTATATCGCCGCAAAAACGCCGTTTGTCACGTTGAAGTTCGCATGCAGCCTCGATGGCAAAATCGCGACGGCGACGGGGGAAAGCAAATGGATTACATCAAGCGCGGCGCGTGAGGATGTCCATCGCCTTCGTGCGCAGCATGACGCCATTTTGGTCGGCGTCAACACCGTTTTGACCGACAACCCGAAGCTTACCGTCCGCTTTGGGGAAAAGCGGAAAAATCCGCTCCGCATCATTTTGGATACAAAATTGCGTACACCGCTTGACGCCCATGTCGTCGCTGACAAGGAAGCAGAAACGTGGATCATCACCGGCGGCGTCAGTCGGGAACAAGCGGCGGCGTATGAGCGCCTTGGGGTGCGCGTATTTTCAATGCCGACGGCCCAGATCGATGTCCGCGATGTGCTCCGTCTGCTTGGGGAGCAGGGAGTCATGTCGCTGTTTGTCGAAGGCGGCTCGCGCGTTCATGACAGCTTCCTCCGCGCGGGAGCAGTCAATGAGGTCATCGCCTATATCGCTCCGAAGCTGATCGGCGGCCGCGGGGCGCCGACGCCGGTCGGCGGCCTTGGCTTCGCCCGGCTTGCTGAAGCGGTGGAGCTTGACATCCGCCGCATCGAGACGATCGGCCCGGACATCAAAATCGTCGCCGCGCCGAAACGGAAGGAGGAATCGTTGTGTTCACTGGCATTATTGAAGAGATCGGCACGATCGAACAAATGAAGCAAACCGGCGATGCCATCGTGATGACGATTGGCGCCAAGCGGGTGCTCGAAGATGTGCGGCTTGGCGACAGCATCGCCGTCAACGGCGTCTGCTTGACCGTCACATCGTTCACCGAACGGCAGTTTACGGTCGATGTCATGCCGGAGACGGTGAAAGCGACGGCGCTAAAGACATTAAAGCCGGGATCGAAGGTGAATTTGGAGCGGGCAATGGCGGCTGGAGGACGGTTTGGCGGCCATTTCGTCACCGGGCATGTGGACGGCGTCGGGCGCATCATCCGGCAGTGGCCGAAAGCGAACGCCGTCTACTATGAAATCGAAGTGCCGGCCTCGCTGCGCGCCTATATGATTGAGAAAGGATCGGTCGCAGTCGATGGGACGAGCTTGACGATTTTCGGTCTGAGCGAGCGCACGTTCATCGTTTCACTCATTCCGCATACGCGTGAGGCGACGATTTTAGGCGAAAAGCGGCCGGGCGATCTCGTCAATATCGAGTGCGACATGATCGGCAAGTACGTCGCCGCTTTCCTCACCGCGAAAGCGACGCCGACCTCCAAATTGACGGTCGAATTTTTGGAGCAGCACGGCTATAAATAGTGGAAAAGGGGGCAAGCTTGATGTTTGACACGATTGAAGCAGCGCTTTCGGCGCTGAAAAACGGAGAAGTGATCATCGTTTGCGATGACGAAGACCGCGAAAATGAAGGCGATTTTGTCGTGCTGGCCGAAAAAGCTACTCCGGATGTCATTAACTTTATGATCACTCATGGCCGCGGGCTCGTCTGCGTGCCGATTACGGAGGAATTGGCGGAGCGGCTCGAGCTTGAGCCGATGGTCACTCATAACACGGACGCGCATGGCACAGCGTTTACGGTGAGTGTCGACTACAAAACGACAACGACGGGAATCAGCGCCTACGAGCGGGCGGCGACGATTCAGGCGCTGCTTGATCCGAATGTGAAAGCGAGCGATTTTAAACGTCCTGGCCACGTTTTTCCGTTGATTGCGAAAAAGGGGGGCGTCTTGCGGCGCGCCGGCCATACAGAAGCGGCGGTTGATTTGGCCCGTTTGTGCGGCGCGAAGCCGGCCGGCGTCATTTGCGAAATCATTAAAGAGGACGGGACGATGGCTCGCGTTCCTGATTTGCGGCAAATCGCCGATCAGTTCGGATTGAAAATGATCACGATCAAAGATTTGATCGCCTATCGGAGTCAGCGGGAAAAGCTCGTGAAACGGGAGGTGGACGTTTGGCTGCCGACCGAATTCGGCGAATTTCGCGCCATCGGCTACACAAACGTGCTCGACGGAAAAGAGCATGTGGCGCTTGTCAAAGGAGAGATCATCCCGGATGAGCCGATCTTGGTGCGCGTCCATTCCGAATGCTTAACTGGCGATGTGTTTGGCTCGTACCGGTGCGACTGCGGTCCGCAGCTGCATGCGGCGCTCAGGCAAATCGAGGCGGAAGGGCGCGGGGTGTTGCTTTACATGCGCCAAGAAGGGCGCGGCATCGGCCTTATGAACAAGTTGCGCGCTTACAAGTTGCAGGAGCAAGGTTATGATACGGTCGAAGCGAACGAAAAACTGGGCTTCCCCGCCGATTTGCGCGATTATGGCATCGGGGCGCAAATTTTGAAAGATCTTGGCGTGACGAAAATGCGCCTGCTCACGAACAACCCGCGCAAAATCGCCGGCTTAAAAGGGCATGGACTCGAAGTCGTTGAACGGGTGCCCATTCAGATGCCAGAGAAAAAGGAAAATGAAAAATATTTGCGCACGAAACATGAAAAATTAGGACATATGCTTCATTTTTAATGATGGGAGGAGCAACGAACATGCGCATCATTGAAGGAAACTTAGTCGGCACCGGATTGAAAATCGGCATCGTCGTCTCTCGTTTTAACGAATTCATCACGGGCAAGCTTTTATCTGGGGCGATCGACGGCTTGACGCGCCATGGCGTGAGCGACAGCGACATCACTGTCGCCTGGGTGCCGGGTGCGTTTGAAATCCCGCTTGTGGCGAAAAAAATGGCGGAATCGAAGCAGTTTGACGCTGTCATTACGCTTGGCGCCGTCATCCGTGGGGCAACGAGCCATTTTGACTACGTCTGCAGCGAGGCGGCCAAAGGCGTCTCCCACGCGGCGCTTGCAAGCGGTGTTCCGGTCATTTTCGGCGTGTTGACGACGGACACCATTGAACAGGCGATCGAGCGGGCCGGCACGAAAGCGGGCAATAAAGGATGGGAAGCGGCGGTGTCGGCGATCGAAATGGCGAACGTCTTGCGGACATTTGCGTAAAAAGGCATGAAATGGTTCACAATATCGGTGAGAATGTTTATAATACGTATAGAGAAAATGACAAAAACTTTTCCATTTCGGAAAAGCGTTTGTCGATAATGAGGGATTTTTATGTTAATCCGTTACCGAAAAAACTATGAGAAAATCGCCATGGGACTGTTGTCGTTTATGCCGACGGAAAAAGACCTGAAACGGCTGCAGCAGACGATGAAACAGTATGAAACAAACAACGATTGGCAGCTGTTTTTATGGAAAGAAGGGGATGACATCGTCGGCATTATCGGCGTCCTGTTGCGCGCTCCTGATGTTGTGGAAATCCAGCACATCAGCGTCAATCCGTCACACCGCCACCAAGGGATCGGAAAACAGATGGTCAAGGCATTGAAAGAGGTGTACCCGGGCCGCCGATTGTGCGCCAACGAGTGGACCGCCTCGTTTTTCGATAAATGCCATGCGTGCAACGAATAACGAAACTAGCGCGGTGCCGCGCTCAGGCGGGCGGCGGAGGGGGAGGGAAGCCAACTCCTTCCGCTTTGGCCCGTTTTTTTTGTTCGCGTGCGGCGATGACGTCCGAGCGGTCGCGGCGCCGGTGTTTATCCACAAGATCAAGGTTGGCTAGGTCGCTGGCTTGCCCCCAAACGAGCTGCCGGCGGGCGCAGGCGGCCTGGCATTGCTCATAAAGGGAACGGTCGCGAATCGGCAGTTCGACGCTTTCGTACGGTTCGCCGCGAGTGATCCGCCCAGCCGTCTCGTCGAGCAAGCGGGCGAGCGCCTCGTCATCGAGGCCGAGCCGCCGGATCATCTCTTGCGCTTCGTCAAGCAGCGCCCGCGCCCGTCGAATGAGGCGGAGCGCGCCGGAAGTGTTGCCGCGCCGGTAATGGTAAAAAGCGACCGCCATTTGAATGAGCACAAGCCAACCTTTGTTTCGACCGTCTTGTTTCCAATGTTCCTCCAAAATCTCGTGGCATTCGAAATAATCGCGGTCGCTATGGAAATGGACCAAATACTCGATATACGCTTTTGGATACATCGGCCATCGTTCCTTTCAAAAGTGGGCCGCGCCATGTGAAGGCGGACGGCTCTTCTTCGATTATACGGCTTCGGCGGCCTGCGGCGCAAAAAAGAGACTGTTTTCCGTTCGCTTCGCCGCTTCGTTATGATACAATAAATGTACTGCAGCTGGAGACGAGCCTACCGGGCGGTGGTTCTGGAAAAAATGGTGGGATGGATGTGCAATTGCCGTACAACGTCAAAATCGAAGCGTTTGAAGGGCCGCTTGATCTGCTTTTGCATTTGATCAACCGCTATGAAATTGATATTTATGATATTCCGGTCGCGCAAATTACGGAGCAGTATATGGCGTACATTCACGCCATGCAGGAGCTTGAGTTGGATATCGCCAGCGAATATTTAGTGATGGCGGCCACCTTGCTTGCGATCAAAAGCAAAATGCTGCTGCCGCCCTCCAATGAAGAAGCGGTCGACGGCGACATCGAGTGGGGCGATGACGGGGACCCGCGTGAGGAGCTGACGCAGCGGCTGCTTGAATATAAAAAGTTTAAAGAGGCGGCGCGCGAACTGAAGCGGCGCGAAGAGGAACGGGCGCTTTTGTTTACAAAGCCGCCGAGCGACTTAAGCGCATACGCGGATGAGAAAAAGGCGGCGCCGCTGGATGTGAACGTATACGATATGCTTGGCGCCTTGTCGAAGCTGTTGCGCCGCAAAAAACTGCAAAAACCGATGCGGGCGAAAATCTCCCGCCAAGATATTTCCGTCGAACAGCGCATGGCGGAAATTTTGCATGAACTAAAGCAGGCGAACGGGCGGAAAAACTTTTACGAGCTGTTTCCGTCCTACGATCGTTCGTATATCGTCGTGACGTTTTTGGCCATTTTAGAGTTGATGAAGCAAGACGAAATCATCGTTGAGCAAGAACGGAATTTCAGCGATTTGTTTCTTGCGGTGAAACCAGCCGGTTGAGGTGGTGCGGTTTGGCCGCGGCGGTTCGCTGCGGCGGGCCGCTTTTCTTTTGTTGTTTGTTTGCCCATGCCATGATAAGGTGGAGAGTTGACTCACATTGGGGTGAGAAGACTTGGGAAACGACGAAAACAGGAGGAAAGGAGGAGGGGCGCCAACGAGTTTGGCGTGGCAGAAGGGCGATGGAACAAAACGAAAGAGAAAAAAAGGGTGCCGGCGCGCTCAAGCCGGCGAAGGCGATTGTCGAAGCGCTGTTGTTTGCTGCCGGTGACGAAGGGCTGTCGCTTTCACAAATTGCCGCTGTGTTGGAAGTCAGCGAGCTAGAGGCGAAAGCGGTGATCGAGGAGCTTCAACAAGACTGCCGACGGGAAGAGCGCGGCATCCAGCTTGTCGAACTTGGCGGCGTGTTTTTGTTGGCGACAAAAAAAGAACACGCCCCCTATTTAAAGAAGTTGGTCGAAGCGCCGGGAGCATCGCCGCTGTCGCAGGCGGCGCTTGAGACGCTCGCCATTATCGCATACCGCCAACCGATTACACGCGCGGAGATTGAGGAAATTCGCGGCGTAAAAAGCGACAAGCCATTGCAGACGCTGATGGCACGGGCGCTCATTAAAGAGGTTGGACGAGCCGAAGGAACCGGGCGGCCGATTTTGTACGGGACAACCCCGGAATTTCTCGATTATTTCGGGCTAAAAACGCTCGAGGAGCTGCCGCCGCTGCCGGAATGGGCGGACGATGGCGAATCCGAGCGGGAAGCGGATTTATTTTTCGAAAAATTAGCAGAAAATTTGAGCGATGGGCAGCCGGAATATGGTAAACTAAAGAAAAATGGCTGATCGGGAAGGAGAGCGCTCATGAACGTTTGCCGCCTGTACGGTGAAGAGCTGCAAAAGTCGCAATCGAACACGTTTGAAGACTATTTCAACCGCTCGGAAGTCACGTACCGCGACGGGGGCGAAGAGCGGACGCTGTCTGTGTTGTATTTGCGCCATTTTGAGGCGGCGCTGCTTGATTGGCTGCCGTATGAAAGCGATCCACTGTTTACGGCTAATGGGCGCGACATTCATTTGCGCGACATCATTGCTCTTGTCTGTTTATGGAAAAATCCGGCGTATCGGCAGCGAAAGCGCGTCTATATTCACGATGAAGAGGAATTGCGCCGTTATTTTGCCGAGGTAGACGCCAAAACGCTGCAGGCGCTTGTCAGCGAATGGGTGGAAACCGGCGAGTGCCGCTTGCCTGAACGGTCGGCGTAACGAGAAAATGCGGTTGGCGCCGCGTTTTCTGTGCGTCCGGACAAGGAAACCGTTTGGTGCAGCCGGCAGTTTGCCAAAGTAGCCTGCCTTTTTCAGAAAAAAGGGGGGCTGACCCAAAACGCGAATATGTTTTGGGTCAGCCCGATTTTTTTGAGCGGTTTATCTATGGCTCATTTGCAGACCCGCCGCAGGGAAGCATTGCGGCGATTCTGTTCTTCCTTGCTGTCTTTTCCTATGATGACTGCCCTCGCTCCTCTATGTATGAGCGGCCGGGAATTTGGGTGAATGCGGACAAGAACGATTTCCCCATGACAGCATACGATATGGCGAACAAAACAGGAGGAGGTTTTTACCAAATGGACGATCAGGTGTTGTTCGCCCAATATGCGGCTAGGGTGAACGAATGGGGAAATCAAGTCAAGGAGACGCTCGCTTTGCGTGGGGCAAGCACGGATGGCGCTTCGTCGCTGCTCGAGTTTATTGCCGAGCATGACGGCGAGTGGACGGAAGAGGCCGTCCGCGAGCTTCAGCGCCTTGCCGATGACGTGTATGTCGGTGCGCTTCGCCAGTATGTCATGGAAGCGGCTGCGTGGGGAAGACAAGTTGAACAGGCGCTGTCTGCACGCAGGATGGCTGAGGATGTTGGGCTTTCGTCTTTGTTGGCGTACATCGATGGACACGGCGATGAATGGACCGAAGAAGCGATTTACGAGCTCCAGCGTCTTGTCGATGACGTATACACTCGGGCCGTCCGCCTGGCTGATTCGTCAGCTGCCGAGCGGGAAGAAGAGGCGACGCAAGAACAAGTCGAAGGGGAATCGGTGTCGCCTGAACTGGAGAGTGAAAACAAAGAGAACGAAGACGGATGGCTTGACACCAGCGGGACGGCAGAGCGGGTTGAGGACGGAAAAGAGCCGGCTTTTATGGCGGAGCTCTCCGACTCGCTGCCTGATATAGCTGACGGCGAGCCGGGTCAAGCGGACAACGTGACCGATGGAAAGCGACGCTGGGTGGATGCGGACGACGGCGGTGAGCCGCGTCAACAAGTAGCGCCCGGCCGTCATGTCTTGCCGCCGCTGCCGTACCGTTATGATGCACTCGAGCCGCATATTTCCGAAGAAATCATGCGCCTCCACCATACGAAGCATCATCAAAGCTATGTCGACGGTCTCAATCAGGCGGAGCGGATGATGGCCGAGGCGCGCCGGACGAACAATTTTGATCTGTTGAAACATTGGGAGCGGGAAGCGGCGTTCCACGGCTCCGGGCATTATTTGCACACTATCTTTTGGTACAACATGCATCCAGAGGGCGGCGGCGAGCCGCGCGGGGAGCTGCGGGCGCAAATCGAGCGCGATTTTGGCAGCTTTGCCGCCTTTCGCCGTCATTTCACCGAAGCGGCGAAAAGCGCCGAAGGGGTCGGCTGGGCGCTGCTCGTTTGGGCGCCGCGAGCGCACCGGCTGGAAATTTTGCAGGCGGAAAAACACCAGCTCATGGCGCAATGGGATGTGATCCCGCTTCTTGTGCTTGATGTGTGGGAGCATGCCTACTATTTGCAATACAAAAATGATCGGGCGGCGTACATCGAACATTGGTGGAACGTCGTCAACTGGCGCAACGTTGAAGAGCGCTTTCATGAGGCGCGGAAGCTTCGTTGGCAGCCGTTTTAAACGGGCGGGGGGGGGGAACCCCCTGCCCGTTTTTTTGGGAGAGCAGGCGCTGCGATCCATCAGGACACCTGTCCGTCTTTTCGGGGAGCGGCTTTCTCTTTGCAGGGAAATGTCATCAATGCGCCCAGCGCAAGCGCCGGAGCGGATCGTTCAGGGCTGTCTCCCCTTGCAACGGCATTTTTTCATCATATTTGTCCCATCGACGCATACACTTGTACAAAACGCGGCTTTGGGGTTCAGCCTGTTTCCGCCGCGACGTTTCTTCGGCTGCGGCCCGTTCAGCCTAATCGGAAAGGAGGAACAGGCGATTCCTCCCCGCTCCTTAAAGGAGGGGGATCCTCGCCGATATGAGATGAATAAGCAGAAGCGGCTCATTGCGCTCATTCTTGCACTCGCTGCGGGGATTATGGCATTTGTTCCAGAGCGGATGCGCGCTATGGATGGGGTGAGCGCAAAAAGCGCGATTTTGATAGAGCAGCATTCCGGGCGGGTTTTGTTTGCCAAGGATGCCTATACAAAACGGCGCATCGCCAGCATTACGAAAATTATGACCGCCATTTTGGCGATTGAATCGGGGAAGATGGACGACACGGTGACGGTCAGCGCCCGCGCTGTCCGGACCGAAGGGTCGTCAATTTACTTGCGCCAAGGGGAGAAAATCAAACTGCGCGATTTGGTATATGGGCTGATGCTTCGTTCCGGCAACGACGCGGCGGTGGCCATCGCTGAACATGTCGGCGGCAGCGTCGAAGGATTTGTTTTTTTAATGAACCAAAAAGCGGCTGAAATCGGGATGCGTGATACCGAGTTTGCCAATCCGCACGGGTTGGATGACGCGGAAAACCACTACTCAACCGCGTACGATATGGCGCTGCTCATGCAATATGCGATGAAAAACAAAGAGTTTCGGCGCATCTCGGGGACGAAGGTGTACCGCGCCCCCGCTCCGCCCGGCGAAGACGGCGCGCGTGTGTGGCGAAATAAAAACAAGTTGTTGACAAGTCTTTACGAATATTGCACCGGCGGCAAAACCGGCTATACGAAACGGGCCCATCGCACGCTCGTGACGACGGCGTCCAAAGGCGGCGTCGATTTGATCGCTGTGACGTTGGATGCACCGGACGATTGGAATGACCATATCGCTATGTACGAATATGGATTTTCTCATTATCACATCGCCAAAGTGAGCAGCGAGCGGGTGGTCGACAAAATTTCTGATCCGTTTTACCGCGGGCGGCTGCAGGCGGTCCGCGATTTGCGATATCCGGTGACCGATAAAGAGGAGAGCGGGCTGCGGGTGAAAGTGTATTTGCTGAAGCCGCGCAAGGAATGGGAAAAATACCCAGAACGGGCGCCGACAGAGGTCGGAAAGGCGGTGCTTTATTTGCATCAAAAGGCGGTTGATTCGGTGCCGCTGCTGTATGAACCGGGAAAGGAAGGAAGCGGCCGAGGGTTTTTATGGCAAGTATTTCGCTTTTTAGGTGTGAGAAGCGATGGTTAACCTCATTTGGGTGATGATGGCGGTCATTGGCATCGTCTTTGCGGCGGCCAACGGCACGATGGACGAAGTGAACAAAGCGGTGTTTGAAAGCGCCAAAGAAGCGGTGACGATCAGCATCGGCATGGTCAGCATTTTAGTGTTTTGGCTCGGGCTGATGGCGATCGCTGAACGCGCCGGCTTGCTTGACAAAGCGGCGCGCCTGTTTATGCCGCTCGTACGCCGCTTGTTTCCAGAGGTGCCGCCCGGCCATCCCGCGCTCGGCTATATCGTCTCGAATATGGTCGCCAACATGTTCGGCCTTGGCAATGCGGCGACGCCGATGGGCATAAAGGCGATGGAGCAGCTAAAAAAGCTCAACGGCGGCCGCGACGAGGCGAGCCGGTCGATGGTGACGTTTTTGGCCATGAACACATCAGGCATTACGCTCATTCCGGCGACCGTCATCTCGATTCGCATGACGTACGGTTCAGCGGCGCCGAGCGAGATCATTGGGACGACGATCGTCGCTTCGACGATTTCGACGATTGGGGCGGTATTGATTGACCGGTACTATTATTGGAAACGGATGCGGAAAGGCAGGAAGCCATAATGGCCATCGTCCAACTTCTTTCTGTTTGGCTGATCCCTGCGCTCATCGCTTTTATTTTGCTTTACGGTACAGCAAAGAAAGTGCCGACGTACGAAGCGTTTGTGGAAGGCGGCAAGGAAGGGATCGAGATCGCGTTTTCGCTCATCCCGTATTTGGTCGGCATGTTGGTGTCGGTCGCCATTTTCCGAGCCTCAGGGGCGCTTGATGCCATGATGGAAGTGATCAAACCGCTGGCTGATGCCATTGGACTGCCGGCCGAAGTCGTTCCGCTTGCGGCTCTCCGCACGCTTTCCGGCACGGCGGCGCTCGGCATGACGACCGATTTGATCGCTACTTACGGCCCGGATTCGTTCATCGGGCGCCTTGCTTCTACGATCCAAGGCAGTACGGAGACGACGCTTTACGTGCTCACCGTCTATTTTGGCGCCGTCGGCGTCAAAAAAATGGGCGATGCGTTAAAAGTCGGCATTTTGGCCGACATTCTCAGCTTTATTGTTTCTGTTTTCATCGTTTTGTTTGTATTCGGGCGCTAGCGGCGCCTTTTTTCGTTCCCGTCGTCCGGCGGGTTTTTGTTTGCAAAGGGAACGGGAAAGGTGAAAAATAAAAGTGCCGCACTTGTATCTGTTAGACGGAAAGGGTAAGATGATGAAAGAGGTGAGAGAGAATGGAACGGTTGCAAAAAGTGATCGCCCGCGCCGGCATCGCGTCAAGGCGCAAGGCGGAAGAACTCATTTTGCAAGGGCGGGTGAAAGTGAACGGCCGCGTCGTCAAGGAGCTTGGCGTCAAGGTCGGGCCGCGCGATGATGTCGAAGTCGACGGCATCCCGATCGAGCGCGAAGAGCCGGTATATTATTTGCTGTACAAGCCGCGCGGGGTGATTTCCAGCGTCAAAGATGACAGAGGCCGCAAAGTGGTGACCGATTTTTTCAAAGATCTGGACAAACGCATTTATCCGATCGGGCGGCTTGACTACGATACGTCTGGACTGCTTTTGTTGACGAATGACGGCGACTTTGCCAACCTGCTTATGCACCCGCGGTATGAAATTGAAAAAGTGTACATTGCCAAAGTGAAAGGCATTCCAACGCACGAGCAGCTGAAACGGCTCGAACAAGGAGTGCAGTTGGAAGATGGCATGACGGCGCCAGCCAAAGTGAAGCTGCTCTCCGCCGACCGGAAGAAGGGGACAGCCATTGTGGAAATCCGTATCCACGAAGGACGAAACCGGCAAGTGCGCCGCATGTTTGAGGCGATCGGCTGCGAGGTGCTGAAGCTGAAGCGGGAGCGGTACGCGTTTCTCGATTTGAAAGGGCTGCGCCCCGGCGAATACCGCGAGCTGACACCGCATGAGGTGAAGTTGCTGCGCGTCCTTGCCCAATCCGGGGGAAGAAAATGACGAAGATTGTCACATAACGTTCATATCCTTGCGCATAAACGAGCGAGGGACTTTGCTATAATGGAAAATGGGAGATTGTGAACCGCTTGCCTCCCCCTCTAGCGTTGGCTGTGGGGGAGGAGAAACGTAAAGGGGTTTGAACGATGAAAAAACAACAGCGCTTAGTGATGAGGACAGCGATTTTGCTCGTGTTGCTCGCGGCGATCGGCTATACGATTTACACGAATTTTTTCACGGAGAAAACGGCTGTCGCTGTTGGTTCGACGGCGCCTGATTTTGTGCTGACCGATTTGAAAGGGCATGAACATCGTCTTTCAGACTATCGCGGCAAAGGCGTTTTTTTGAACTTTTGGGGAACGTGGTGCAAGCCGTGCGAGCGGGAGATGCCGTATATGAACGAGCTGTACCCGATTTACAAAAAACAAGGGGTTGAAATTTTGGCTGTCAATGTCGGTGAACCGAAGTTGAGCGTTGAAAAATTCGCGGAACGGTTCGGCCTGACATTTCCGATTGTGATCGACCGTCAAGATCAAGTATTGAACGCCTATAACGTCGGGCCGCTGCCGACAACGTTTTTGATTGACAAAAACGGCGAAGTAAAACAAATCATTACCGGAACGATGACGAAAGAAGACATCGAACGGCATCTAGAAAGCATCAAACCGTAAGGAGTTTTGCGCCATGGAACACGTCAAATGCGAATGCGGCCATGTCAATCCGCACGGCACGGCGTTTTGTGAGTCGTGCGGCAAGCCGCTTGCCGATTTGGGAGAAAAACTGATTTTGGACATGCGCTACGAAGGAAGCGCGCGCCGATCGCAAACGTACAAAAAAACGATGATCGACCAAATTTGGGCGTTTTTCTCGTCGGTCAAAGTCGGGGTGGCGCTCATCGTCATTACGCTCATTGCTTCGGCGATCGGCACGATTTTCCCTCAGCAAATGTATATTCCGCCGAACGTCGATCCGGCGGAGTATTATAAGCAGCAGTACGGCTGGGCAGGGAAGCTGTATTATGAGCTCGGCTTTAACAACTTGTACGGCTCATGGTGGTACATTTTGCTCATCGCCTTAATCGGCGTTTCGCTTGTCATTTGCAGCTTGGACCGGGTCGTTCCGCTTTACCGCGCCTTGAAGCGGCAAGGGGTGAAGCGCCATCCGCGCTTTTTAGAGCGGCAGCGGTTGTTTGGCGTCTCGCATGTGAGCGATCTCGACAAGACGATGGTGGTGTTGAAAGAACGGCTGGCTGCGCGGCGCTACCATGTCCGCGAGGAAGACGGGCATTTGCTCGCTGAAAAAGGGCGGTTTTCCCGCTGGGGGCCGTACGTCAATCATATCGGCCTCATCATTTTCTTGATCGGGGCGATGCTTCGTTCCGTTCCCGGCATGTACATCGATCGGGTGATGTGGATTCCGGAAGGGGAGACGAAAGAAATTCCTGGGACGAACGGCCGCTACTTTTTAAAGAGTGAAAAATTTATTTTTGAAACATATGAGAAAGGCAAAGACAACGAAGTGTTCAACGCTGCCATCGACCGCGTCGGCAACGGGATGATCGCCAAAAACTATCAAACAAACGTCGTGTTGTATAAGCGCGTCGGTCCTGTGATCCCCGGCGCCAAGCCGAAGCTTGAAAAAGTGAAGGAGTATCCGATTCGCGTCAACGAGCCGCTGGAGTTCGACCATTATGCGCTCTACCAAGTCGATTTCCGCTTGAATGAGCCGAAAGCGATGTCATTTCAGTTGGCGGACAAGCAGTCGGGGAAAACGTTCGGCACGGTGACGGTCGACTTGTATGATCCGAAAGAGTCGTACAATCTCGGACATGGGTATCGCGTTGAGCTATTAAGCTATTTTCCTGATTTTGAGTTTGATGAAGACGGCAATCCGTCAACGAAGTCGCGTGTGCCGAACAATCCGGCGTTCGTGTTCAAAATGTACGCGCCGGACCGTCCGAAAGGGGAAGTAAGCTTTGTCGCCATCCAGCAGACGATCGAACCGTTTGGCAACAACAAATACAAAATGGCGTTCGCGGGGCTTCAAACCCGCAATGTCTCCGGTTTGACCGTCCGCCGCGACTTTACGCTTTGGATTTTAGGGGTAGGCGGCGCGATTTTCATGATCGGGCTCATCCAAGGGATGTATTGGAACCACCGCCGCATTTGGGTGCAGCGGGTAAACGGCGAGCTATGGATCGCCGCGCACACGAATAAAAACTGGTTCGGCTTGAAAAACGAGCTGCGCCGTTTGCTTGACGGCACCGGCGTCATGATGCCGGCTGATCAGCTCGAAAACGACAAAAAAGCCGGACAAGGGGGACAAGTCCATGGACATGGTACAGCTTAGCAGCACGTTGCTATATATCGCGTTCGTTCTATATTTAATCGGCACGTTCTTTTTTGGCGGCGCCATTCGCGACAAGCGAAAAGAACGGCAAGAGAAGGATCGTTGGTCGCAGCTTGGCATCTCCGTGACGATCATCGGCTTTCTCGCCCAAGTCGGCTATTTTGTGACGCGCTGGATCGCCGCCGGACACGCGCCCGTGAGCAACTTGTTCGAGTTTACGACCTTTTTCGGCATGATGCTGGTTGCTGCTTTCATTATTATTTATTTCATTTACCGGCTGAGTGTGCTCGGCTTGTTTGCGCTGCCGGTCGCGTTGCTTGTGATTGCTTACGCAAGCATGTTTCCGCGGGAAATTTCGCCGCTCATTCCCGCCTTGCAAAGCGATTGGCTGCACATCCATGTGACGACGGCGGCGGCTGGTGAAGCGATTTTGGCCATCAGCTTTGTCGCTGGGCTCATCTATTTGATTCGCGTCGTCGATCAATCGAAGCCGTCGAAACGGACGTTTTGGCTCGAAGTGGTCATGTTTTGCTTAATTACGACGCTCGGCTTTGTCATCGTTTCGACAGCGTTCGGTCTTTCTGGGTATGAAGCGAAGTTCACGTGGGTCGACAAAAACAAGCAGACGGTTGAGGTCATCTACGATATGCCGGCGCTCGTTGGGCCGCACAAAGGGGAGCTTATGAAAGAAAGCGCCGGCCGCATGGAGCCGCTTGTTGAGATGCCGGCGATCATCAATGCAAGAAAGCTCAATACGGTCATCTGGTCGCTCATAGCCGGAACGGCGCTGTACATCATGCTTCGGCTTCTCTTGCGCAAGCGCGTTGCCGCCGCACTCAAGCCGCTCGTGAAGAACGTTAACTTGGATCTGACCGATGAGATCAGCTATCGGGCGGTGGCGATCGGCTTTCCGGTGTTTACGCTCGGGGCGCTCATTTTCGCGATGATTTGGGCGCAAATTGCCTGGACGCGCTTTTGGGGCTGGGACCCGAAGGAAGTGTGGGCGCTCATTACGTGGCTGTTTTACGCCGCTTTTTTGCACCTCCGGCTGTCAAAAGGCTGGCATGGGGAAAAGTCGGCATGGCTCGCCGTCATCGGCTTTGCCATTATTATGTTTAACTTAGTGGCGGTCAACCTCGTCATTGCGGGATTGCACTCGTACGCCGGAACATAATGGAAAACAACCGGATGCTCTGTTGGCGAGCATCCGGTTTTTCGGTAAACTAGAAAATAGGGAGTGTTTCCATTGATGATGGGAGGGTGCAAAGCATTGGAAAAACAAGAAAAAACCATCCGTATTTTAGTGGTTGACGATGAAGAGCGCATCCGGCGGCTCTTGAAAATGTATTTGGAGCGGGAAAACTATGTGATCGATGAGGCCGGCGACGGCAATGAAGCGTTGGAGAAGGCGTTGACGAATGATTATGACGTCATTTTGCTCGATCTGATGCTGCCGGGCAAAGATGGAATTGAGGTGTGCAAAGAAATCCGCGAGCAAAAAACGACGCCGATCATCATGTTGACGGCAAAAGGCGAAGAATCCAACCGCGTGCAAGGGTTTGAAGTCGGCACGGATGATTACATCGTCAAGCCGTTCAGTCCGCGCGAAGTCGTGCTGCGCGTAAAAGCGCTGTTGCGCCGCGCGGCGAACGCCGCCTACGCGCCGGTGGAGACGACGGCGAAAGACGTGCTTGTGTTTCCGCATTTGACGATTGACAACGATGCCCACCGGGTGACGGTCGACGGCAAGGAAGTCAGCTTAACGCCGAAAGAATATGAGCTGCTTCTCTTTTTGGCCCGCTCGCCCGACAAAGTGTTCGACCGCGAACAGCTGTTGAAGGAAGTATGGCATTACGAATTTTTCGGCGACTTGCGCACGGTCGACACCCACATTAAACGGTTGCGCGAAAAGTTGAATAAAGCGTCGCCGCAGGCGGGAAAAATGATCGTCACCGTCTGGGGCGTCGGCTACAAGTTTGAGGCAGTGAACGACTGATGTGGCTGTTTCGCAGCGTCGTCGGCAAGCTATGGTTTACGATTTTGTTGCTCGTTTCGTGCGTGCTGTTTATTTTAAGCATTTTGCTTATTAAATTTTTGGAAGATTATTATGTGCAGGAAGCGGAAAACGACTTGACCCGCCTGGCGACAAAAGTGGCCGAGGTGATGCACGATTACCGCGATGAGCAGCTTGCCCGCTCGATCGCTTGGACGCTTGTGGACAGTCGAACGAAAGCCGTCATCGTCGCCGATGAGTCGCACTATTGGTATTCGCCTGGCGATGCTGGTTTGGACAATATGCCGCTGTCGTCGATCCGCCAAGATCGGGACTTGCGGCGTGTGCTGACAGATGGGAAAACGGTGAAAAAGCGTTTGTATATGCCGGAGCGGCATCCAAAAGAAAAGCTGCCCCGTGATATGATCATTGTCGGCGTGCCGATGTCGATGCCGGATGGCAGCCGAGGAGCTGTGTTTATCTATCAGTCGCTCGAGGCGATCGCCGACGCGACGGAGCGGACGAAAGAGTTAATTTTTCTCGCCGCGTTTATCGCCATTGTCATGACGACGTTTTTTGCCTTTTTCTTGTCGACGCGCATCACCGCTCCGCTCCGGAAAATGCGGCAAGCCGCGTTCGAAATGGCGCGGGGCCATTTCGATATGAAAGTGCCGATTTTAACGAATGATGAGATCGGTGGGCTGGCGATGGCGTTCAACCAAATGGGACGGCGTCTGCAGTTTAACATCAACGCCTTAAACCAGGAAAAAGAACAGCTCGCCAGCATTTTAAGCAGCATGGCCGATGGCGTCATTACGTTTAACCGCGACGGGGAAATTTTGATTACGAACCCGCCGGCTGAGCGGTTTTTGCAGGCGTGGTATTTTGAGCAAGGAAACGACGCGGAAGCGATGGCGCCGTTGCCGCCGCAAGTGAAAGAGCTGTTCGCCCGCGTCGTTCGCGAGGAGAAGGAGCAATCGACCGAAGTGACGCTGCAGGGGCGGACGTGGGTCATTTTAATGACGCCGCTGTACGGCAAAACGATGGTGCGCGGCGCGGTGGCTGTTTTGCGCGACATGACCGAAGAGCGGCGGCTTGACAAGCTGCGCAAAGACTTTATCGCCAACGTTTCGCACGAATTGCGCACGCCGATTGCCATGCTTCAAGGCTACAGCGAGGCGATCATCGACGATATCGCGGCGAGCGAAGAAGAGAAGAAAGAGATGGCGAAAGTCATTTATGACGAGTCGCTGCGCATGGGCCGCCTTGTTAACGATTTGCTTGACTTGGCGCGCATGGAAGCTGGCCATATCGAGCTAGAGTACGAACAAGTCAAGCTTGTTCCTTACATCGAGCGGGTGATCCGCAAGTTTTACGGGCTGGCGAAAGAAAAGCAGATTGAGCTGACAGCCGAGTTTCGCGATCGGGACATCGAAATCGCTCTCGATCCGGATCGGATCGAACAGGTGCTGACGAACTTAATTGACAACGCCATCCGCCATACGGAATCGGGCGGCACAGTTCGCCTCATCATCGAACCAAGCGGCGACGGCGTGACGATCCATGTCCAAGACTCTGGTTCCGGCATTCCCGAAGAGGATTTGCCGTTTGTGTTTGAACGGTTTTACAAAGCCGATAAAGCGCGCACGCGTGGCCGTTCCGGCACCGGGTTAGGCCTTGCCATCGCCAAAAACATCGTCGAAGCGCATAAAGGGCTCATTACCGTTCACAGCAAACTGAACGAAGGAACGACGTTTTCGTTTTATTTGCCGGCCCGCGGACCGAAAGGAGCGTAGCGCCGTTTGGAAGAGCGGGGAAGCCACGGCTTCCCTGCTTCTTTCATGCTGAAGCGAACTGGTTGACGGATTTGTTTTAGTGGTATAGACAACTAGAATATATAATGTTATAATGAGATACAGAAAGTGGGGAATCGCGATGAAGCGGTGGATATTGAAAAATGCCGCGGTGTATGCAGAAACAGGAAACATTGAACAAGGGTATGTGCTGATCGAAGGGGAAAAAGTGGCCGCGATCGGGCCGATGTCGTCGTGCCCAACTGATGCAGGGGCGGAAGTGATCGAGCTTTCCTCACGGTTTTCCATCGTGCCGGGATTCATCGATGTCCATATTCATGGGGCGGCTGGGGCGGATGTCATGGATGCGACCCCGGAGGCGCTTTACAAGATGGCCAACGCCTTGCCGGCGGAAGGGACGACGAGCTTTTTGGCGACGACGATGACAGCGCCAAGTGAACAAATCGAAGCCGCGCTTCGCAACGTCGCTCGCTATATGGCGGAGGCGAACAGGCCGGGAGCCGCCGAAGTGCTCGGTGTTCATCTGGAAGGACCGTTTTTGTCGCCGAAGCGCGCCGGAGCGCAGCACCCGCGCCATCTCGCCGATCCGGACATCTCACTGTTCCAGCACTGGCAAAAGGCGGCGGGCGGCCATATCCGCCTTGTCACGCTTGCCCCAGAGCGGAACGGGGGGCTGGAACTTGCCTCCTACTTGAAACAGACGGGTGTGATCGCTTCGATCGGCCATTCCGATGCCGTTTACGACGAAGTAAAAGCGGCGGTCCATGCAGGGGTGACGCATGCGACCCACCTGTTCAATGGGATGCGCGGCATCCATCACCGTGAACCGGGTGTCGCCGGTGCTGTGCTTATGTTTGAAGAAGTGATGTGCGAGCTGATCGCCGACGGGTTGCACGTTGCGCCGCCGATGGTCCGCTTCGCTTACCGGAATAAAGGAAGCGATGGGCTCATATTAATCACCGATGCCATGCGGGCGAAATGTCTAGGTGATGGGCGATATGAACTTGGCGGCCAAGAGGTGACTGTTCGGGGCCAAGAGGCGCGGCTTGCCGACGGCACGCTGGCGGGAAGCGTGCTCAAGCTTGGCGAGGCCATCCGCCGTGTGCTCGATTATACTGGCTGCACGCTTGAAGAGGTGATCCGCATGGCGAGCTGGAATCCGGCGAAACAGCTTGGCTTGCTTGATCGGAAAGGCAGCTTGCGGCCCGGCAAAGACGCCGATGTCGTCGTTTTGAATGAACGATATGAAGTCATGATGACGTTTTGCCGCGGCGCCCTTGCCTATCGCAAGCCGGATGAAAGGAGTGGAGAGCGATGGCCATGAAGCTTTTGAAAGCTGCTGACTACGCAGAGATGAGCCGTCAGGCGGCGGACATCATCATCAAACAAGTCAAGGAAAAGCCGAACGCCGTTCTCGGCTTGGCGACCGGCTCGACCGTGCTCGGTGTGTACCGCGAATTGGCCGCCGATCATCGGCAGCATGGGACATCGTATCGGCTCGTGCGCACGGTCAATTTGGATGAATACGTAGGCCTTGGCCCGGATCATCCGAACAGCTATCGCTATTATATGAATCAGCATTTGTTTGCCCAATTGGACATCCCGCTTCACGAGACGCATGTGCCGGATGGCTTGGCCGCTGATCTTGACGAAGAATGCCGCCGTTACGAGCGGCTCATCGATGAATTGGGCGGCATCGATTTGCAGCTCTTGGGCATCGGCCGCAACGGCCATATCGGGTTCAACGAGCCTGGGACGCCGTTTTCGACAGCCACCCACGTCGTCGAGCTGACCGAGTTGACACGGGAAGCGAACGCCCGCTTTTTCCCATCGCTTGATGACGTGCCGCGCCGTGCCATTACGATGGGGATTGCGACCATTTTGCGCAGCCGCCGCCTCGTGCTGTTGGCGTCGGGACGAGAAAAAGCAGAGGCCATGGCCCGGCTTCTCGAAGGCGTTGTCACACCGGACTTGCCGGCTTCAGCGCTTCACCTTCATCCGGACGTGACGATCATCGCCGACCGAGAGGCGCTCTCGCTCATCCCAAAGGAAAAGCAGTGGGTGGATGCGCCGTGATCGATAAACAGTCGCCGATTCCGATTTACTATCAGCTCGAGCAATATATGAAAGAAAAGATCGAAAAAGGGGAGTGGCAGCCGGGCGAGATGATCCCGTCTGAGCGCGAGTTGGCGGAAATGTATGACATCAGCCGGATGACCGTTCGGCAGGCGGTCAACAATTTAGTGAACGATGGCTATCTCATCCGCCGGCGCGGGAAAGGAACATTTGTCGCCGCCCAAAAAATCGAGCAGCCGCTGAAAGGGCTGACGAGCTTTTCCGAAGATATGCGGGCGCGCGGCATGGAGCCCGGCACGATCGTCCTTAGCTTTGAGACGGTTCCGGCTTCTCAGAAGCTCGCTGAAGGGCTTGGCGTCACGGAAGGCGATGACCTTTACGAAGTCCGCCGCCTTCGGTTGGCCGACGGCTTGCCGATGGCGTTGGAGACGCTGTACATTCCCGTCCATCTTGTTCCCGGGCTGACGCGTGATGTTGTAAGCGGTTCCGTCTATGAATTTATCGAAAAAGAAAAAGGGATGATCATCGGCTCCGCTGTTCAAACATTGGAAGCATCTGTCGCCCGCAAGGTGGAGGCGGAGCATCTGAAGATGAAAGAAGGGGCTCCGGTGCTATTGCTTGAGCGCCGCACGCACCTTGTCGACGGTCGGCCGCTTGAAGTCGTCAAATCGGTGTACCGCGGCGACCGGTACAAATTTATGATTGAGATGAAAAGGGGGGGATCATGATGTTAGGCTTTTTACAGCGGCTTGGAAAAGCATTAATGCTGCCGATTGCCGTTTTGCCGGCGGCAGGATTGTTGCTTCGGCTCGGTCAGCCTGATTTATTGAATATTCCGTTTATCGCAGCCGCAGGCGATGCAGTGTTTTCCAATTTAGCGCTCATTTTCGCCATCGGCGTGGCCATCGGTTTTTCGAAAGACGGCAACGGCGCGGCGGCGCTTGCTGGGGCGATCGGCTACTTTGTCTTGACAAAAGGGGCCGCCGCGATTGATAAAGACATCAATATGTCCGTATTAGGCTGGGAAAATGCACGCGGCAGGCGTTGCCGATGAAGCGGGAAGCGGGATCGTATCGGAAGAAGTGGTGGTGCGTTTCATTCACGCTGGTGCGGATGTCGTTTTGATGCCGGCTCCTGGAACGGTGCCGGGGGTGACATTAGACAAGACAGAGAAGCTTGTTCAGGTGGCGCATGAACATGGGGCGCTTGCGATGCTGACGATCGGCACAAGCCAAGAAGGAGCTGACGAGAGTACGATTCGTCAAATCGCGCTTGCAAGCAAAATGGCTGGGGCGGATCTACATCATATCGGCGACGCTGGCTATCATGGCATCGCTGTTCCAGAGAATATTATGGCGTATTCGATCGCCATTCGCGGCAGACGCCATACGTATATTCGCATGGCAAGATCGCCGTTGAGATAAAGTGGAATATGATCAGTCGGTCCCAAAAGCATTCGCTTTTGGGGCGTTTTTTTGCCGGGAGAGGATAGGATGGGAGCCAAGATGATGGAAAAATAAGTTTGCGGATGTGGGAAACATTTGCCTTGTACCGCCGCCTCTATTTATTTTGTGATCAAATGAAAGAACAAATTTGTGATAAAATGAAAAAACAAATGGGAAAACATTGCGAGTGGCGGGGAGAATATGATGATTGCCGAGCCATTATTTCATCTCATTCTCATTTTCAGCGTATTGTTGCCGCTTGTATCGTTGACAGTGTTGGCGCTGTTGGGGGTAGCAGAAAAAGAAGTGGATTATTGGCAGTTGGAACATGCGCGCCTTCGATTGGAAAAAGAACTTCAAGAAAGCAAGTATATGCAGCTCCATCAACAAATCCGACCGCATTTCTTTTTCAATGCGTTGAACGCTTTCTTATCCTTGGCGCGCTTAGGAAAAAATGAAGAAATGATTCGGGGAATGGAGCATTTTGCGCTGTTTTTGCGTGATAGCTATGAGACGAAACAGCCGCTTATTCCGTTCAAACAAGAATGGGCGCATACAAGCAACTATCTAAGCGGGGTCCATGGCACGCATTGCTGAGGAGACAGGATTTTCTAGTCAACATCATTTCAGCCATTTGTTTCGAAAATATGTCGGCATCCCGCCTACGAAGTATAAGGAGACCAATGGATAATGGACTGGTATATGCTTTTATTCATGGCATGCGTACTGCTGCTTGCTGCTGTGCCGCATATTGGTCGCTGCAGTTTTATCGGAGCGGAGGCGCTTGGATTAAGCAAGGGGGTCAATGCCCTGTTACTGCGTTTCGCATCCGGTGAGCTGCTGTTGTTTGGATGTTATGCTTTTATTCATGGCGGAGTGGCGGCGGGGGTGGTGACGGCTATGGCGGTGTGGGCCGCCGTTTTTGTGCTTTGGCGTTCAGCAGCGGCCGTACGCTATCGTTCCCTAACAGAGGAAGGGGATCGCTGGCCGGACTGCTGTTTTACGGCGCGGGCTTTGTTTTTCTTTCGGTTTTTTGTTCGCCTTCTTTCGATCGGCCGGCTGCTTACCGTTGTCGTGTTATGTGCCTATTTGTTGCAGCAACTCTTTCGTTTTTCTCCGACTTTTTTATTCATTTGGTTCGTCTATGTGTACGTGTTTACCGTGCTCGCCGGTTGGTTGGGGATGCGGAAAATCGGAACGGTTCTGCTATACATTGTTTATATAGTGATGGGAATGGTTCCGTTTGCCTATTATCTAACGGGTGGTGTGGCGCGGCAATATGAGATGATTGTACGCACTGTCCCAGCTTCCCTCGATGTGAACATGGTTTCGTTGTTCGTGTTGTTTTGGGCTGTGCTGGCGGCGGCTGCCGGGCAATGGTTGGCCGACGAGTATGTATGGGATATTGCATCAATATTGAAAAAAGAACGCGTTGCGCTGACGTTTTCTATGGCCGCGTTTTGCCTTGCTCCGCTTCCGTTGGCCGTCGCAGCCTTATGCGTCCCGTATGCGGCGGCCGCTTCGACTGCCGCCATACTGAAACGGTGGCTGCTTCATTCTTCTGTCTTGATTGCTTGGCCGCTTACTATTGCCTTGCTGGCGGCGTTGTCACTTAGCTTATCCCTTTCCTTGCATTCCGTTGTGCAAATTTTTTGGCACAGGTGGAGCAGGCATCTCTCATGGACATATGTCATCTCTTTTTTGCTTGTACTAGCCCTCTTTTTTATTGCTCCTCTTCTTCCGATGCGGATGGTCATGTTTTCGACCGCCTTGCTTGCCTCCTCGTGTTTTGGGTTGGCTGCTTTACGGACAGGAGAGAAACCGATGGGGGTTATAGGCATGATCGGATGGGTATGTTTGTTTGTGATCGCCTGGCGATGGGGAATGCGCCATAACGTGCTGGAGGCCATAGCATGGAATGGGATTGGCGTTTTCTTGTTTACTCATATTTATCGATTAATTCAAAAAATAAAGAAGTAACAAAAATGAATCAAAAAAATGCAAAACCGTTTGTTTGCTCCCTGTTATAATGAGACAAAAACGAAAGGGAGGAAAGCGAACATGTCATTTGTTCCGTGCACGACTGCCATTTATGCATTTAGCAAAAACCACCAACCGGTTCGAACAGTCCAGTCAGGGGAAACGTTTGTCATCGAAACGTACGACTGTTTCCAAAATCAAATTACTTCAAGCGAAACGCCGTTTGACTCGATCGATTGGAATCATATCAATCCGGCGACCGGACCGATCTATATTGAAGGGGCGGAACCCGGTGACATTTTAGCGGTAAAAATTGAACAGATTCGCCTCAAAGGACAGGGGGTCATGGCTGTCGGACCAGGGCTCGGGGTGCTTGGAGACCGGATTCCGCAGTTTGAGGCAAAAATGATTCCAGTAGAAGAAAACCGGGCTATATTTGACGAGCATCTTTCTATTCCATTAAATCCAATGATTGGCGTCATCGGGGTAGCGCCGAGCGGTGAGGATGTGTCGTGCGGGACGCCCGGGCCGCATGGAGGCAATATGGATACAAAGCTCATTACAACAGGGGCAACCGTTTACTTCCCAGTTTTTGTCAAAGGGGCGTTGTTCGCATTAGGCGATTTGCATGCGGCGATGGGGGACGGCGAAATCGGTGTGTCGGGCATTGAAATCCCGGGGGAAGTGACGGTCACCGTCCGGGTGATGAAAGGATATTCGCTCAACCATCCACTGTTGCAAAACGATGATGGCATTGCGACGATCGTCTCGGCCAAAACGTTGGATGAAGCGGTCAAACAGTCGGTTGAGGAAATGGTTGATTTGCTGTTGCCGCATACTCCGTTGACGCTGAACCATTTGACGATGGTGCTTAGCGCTGTCGGTCAGACACAAATCAGTCAAGTCGTTGACCCGCTCGTCACGGCGCGTTTCTTTGTACCGCGATTTGTGCTTGAAGCGTATGGCATCCGCCTGTTTGAGGATTGAGGAGGGAACGGCGATGGCGCAACTTGAAACGAACACATCGGTTGAGTCGCTCGGTTATAAACAGGAATTAAAACGGTCGCTCACATTTGTTGATTTGTTGATTTACGGAATGGTGTTCATGGTGCCGATCGCTCCTTTCGGCATTTACGGGTATGTAGCGCAAGGGTCAAAAGGGATGGTCGCCTTAGCATACTTAATCGGAATGGTGGGGATGATTTTCACTGCCCTGAGCTACGCTAGAATGGCCGAAGCGTTTCCAATCGCTGGTTCCGTGTATTCCTACGCCCAGAGGGGAATGAATGAATATGTCGGTTTTATGGCAGGGTGGGTCATTTTGCTTGATTACATTTTCGTTCCGGCTCTTCTCTATTTGGTCAGCGCTGCTGCCTTAGCCGACATTGTGCCGCAAGTGCCGATTTACGTGTGGCTCATTCTGTTCATTGGCATGAATACGATCATTAATATTCTCGGAATCGAGATGACAGCCAAAGCGAACAAAGTGATTGTTGTTTTAGAGCTGATCGTTCTTGCAGTGTTTGTGATCACAGGAATGATTGCGATTATAAAAGGCGTCAATGGAGCACAGTTTACGTTCAAACCGTTGTACGATCCGAACCATTTCAGCATGGGGACGGTGATGGGGGCGGTGTCGGTGGCCGTCTTGAGCTTCCTTGGTTTTGATGCGGTGTCGACGTTGGCTGAGGAAACAAGGGACGGGAAATCATCGATCGGCAAAGCGATCATTTTTGCTTTGCTCGTTGTCGGTGCGCTTTTCATCGTGCAAACATGGGTCGCTGCTCTCATTTGGCCTGATTATACGACGTTTAAAAATGCGGACGTGGCGTTTTATCAGATTGCGGAGCTGGCAGGCGGACCATGGTTAAAATGGACAACGATCGTCGCTACCGCGCTTTCGTGGGGGATCGCAAACGCGCTCGTCGCCCAGGCAGCCATCTCTCGCATTTTGTACAGCATGGGTCGCGACCGTAAACTGCCCAGTGTGCTAGCCAAAGTGCATCCGAAATTTCAAACTCCATACGTCAGCACATTGCTTGTCGCTGTGATTTCGCTCATTGTCACGACGGTGTTCGCCTCGCAAATTGATAAGCTCGCTTCGCTTGTCAACTTTGGCGCCTTGACGGCTTTCCTCTTTTTGCATGTGTCAGTGATAAATTATTTTTTGCACAAACAAAAGAGCAACGATTACATCAATCATTTCTTGTTCCCGCTCATCGGCTTTATCATCATCGGTTATGTGTGGGTCAATCTTGACCCGCTCAGCAAAAAGCTCGGATTGATTTGGATCGCGATTGGACTCGTTTACCTGATCTTTTTGCGGCTCACGAACAAAGACTCCCGTCTAAGCGGGGAACTGTAGTCGCTTGTAAGGCCTGACGCCGTCATAAAAGGCGTTGGGTCTTTGATTTTTAGAGGCGATGAAACGTTTTTCCGATCTCGACGTATTACATAGATGAAAGGTATGAGATTACGGCGCCTTGTTAAGGCAAAACGCCGTTCATCCGCCAATAGGCGAGCGCCGATAAAACGTGGAAGGAGCCGGAGGAACATGAGCATGTTTGGAAAAGTCGCCGCCGATGTGCTTGGGTTAAGCGACATCGGTGCGGTCATTCAGCCGAAAGACTATGACAAAGTGGATGCCGATGATTATGTGATGCACGAGGATGGGGAGAAAATCTATTTTCTTATCAAATCAAAATCGGATGAGTATTGCTTCACCAACCGCGCGCTCATTCATTTGGACGGCACGAGCGCCGCGAGCAAAAAACGGACGCTGCGCCGCTACGATTACTACAAGCATCCGATTTCCGACGTATCGCTCGAAACGGCCGGGACGGTCGATTTGGATGCGGAAATTAAATTTAAAATTGGACCGCATTCCTACTCCATTGATGTGCATAAAAAGCATATTGAGGAACTGAAAGATTTGTATAAATCGCTGCTGGCGATCGCGGACATTTGCCATGAAAACGAAACGAAGTTCAACTATGCGGAGCGGAGTTTGGAACTGGCGGCCAAGGTGTTGGCCAACATGCGCGGTGACGGCGCCAATGTGTCGGCGGATTTTCAAGCCGTGAATGAATACGCTTTTCGCTGGCTGACGGAAGCGAAAAAGAACTATACGGTGAAGGATTTCGGCTTTGTGTTTGACAAATATATTCAACAGTGACGAGATGAAGGTTGTATCGGGGAAAGACGCCGTGCCAGAGGCGAGGTATCTTTCCTTAACCCGTGGTGCTAGATAAACTTGAGCAAGCATAAAAATAGCCCTTGCTGGCGGATCTCCTGTAGAATGAAAGTGCGACCTGCCATTCGAAAGGAGAATCCCCATGCAAGAGCACTTTCATTTTACTACAGATCGAGCCAAGATTCAAAAGCAATATGCCGCCATTTTCGTTTTTGTTTCTGCCCAACTTTCATGCATTCAGGTGCATCTTCACCGTCGAAATCGCCATTTGGTAAAGCAAGAGGACGCTGTCATCATCGCCATTCATCTTTTAGGAAAGCTGCTCGGTTTTACATCCGAACGGGCATGGCATCGTTTTGTCACGGGAAATTTGTTCACAAACGGCTCGTTTCTTGAACGCTCCCGATACAACCGCCGTTGCCGGGCGCTTGGTTTCGCCATCAAATGGATCCGTCATGAGCTGGCAAAACGCGGTCAACATCATGCCTATGCCGTCGTTGACAGCTTGCCGCTCCCGTTGTGCCATACCGCAAGAATGCATCGCGTCAAACGATTTCAAGAGATGGCAGACATCGGATATTGCGCTTCCAAAAAGCAATGGTACTACGGATTGAAGCTGCACCTTCAAGTGACTGATCAAGGGCTGCCGATGGGATATGTTGTCACCGAAGCGTCTTGTCACGACCGGGTGGCCGCTGAAACCGTCATGACGCAAATTCCACATCCGTATAACCTCGGTGACAAAGGGTATATCAGCCAAACGCTGCAAAAGAAGCTGTACGAAGAGCACCGAGTCGCGTTTTGGACGCCCGTCCGAAACAATCAGCGAATTCGCCAATCGGATGCATGGAAACAATGGATGAAGCGAAAACGTAAAGTGGTGGAAACCGTGTTTTCGATTTTAGTCGATTCGTATCGGATCACCAAGATTCGCGCGAACTCGGTTTCTGGATTTGAAACGGCACTGGATGGTATTTTACTGGCTTACTCACTTGTTGTTCTCGGGCTAGTTGAGCGCTAGCGCTCAACTAGCACCACGGGTTTAAGGTATATAAGCTGTAATAAAGAATTTCCACGGTTTTGTATTAATGTTCAAGCCAGTATATAATGCGAGTATGCCGAGAGTCTGGTGGATAAACACTTTTTTGAATTATATAGATGCAATTTGAAGTTTTCACATTGGTAGCTTTTACTGAGCATTGGATTGACTGTCGAACGACCGAACAACACCGCTTTCAGCCCCATGTATGGGTCTGAGAAGCGGGTGGTTGTTCAGTCGTCCGTCATGCCTTGGCGTGACGGAGGCAAGCAAAGGCTTGCCCTCGACAGTCGAAAAATCGATAAGTGGCTTTTCTGTCAAAGATATGTTAAACGTTTTGGTTGCACCTATATAAGTGTTTTAAGACACAGAAGGAATATTAAAATATAGGTATAGAAAGGGTTGAGGAATTTGAAGATTAAAGATGTATTTGGGGATTTGCCTACACTTACTACTGAACGTTTAATATTAAGAAAATTAACGTTAGATGATGCATATGATTTATTTGATTATGCGTCAAATCCGGAAAACTGCAAATATTTACCTTGGAGACCTCATCATACCATTGAAGATTCAATTCAATTTTTAGAATTTGTAATTAAGTCTTATAAAGAAGGTAGTTTAGCTCCGTGGGGAATCGTTTCAAAAGCAGACAATAAAATGATCGGGACAATTGATATAGTTAAATGGTTACCCAATCATCATAAAGCTGAGATAGGTTTTGTTTTATCGTATAAGTATTGGGGGAAGGGATTAGCAGTTGAAGCGGCTAATAAAATCATTGAATTTGGTTTTGACAAGATGGAATTAAACAGAATTGAGGCATTTGCTATGATTGAAAATGTTCAATCTTTAAGAGTTTTACAAAAGTTAGGGATGCAATTTGAAGGGGTTATGAGAGAACATTGGTATATTAAAGGTAAATTTAGGGATATGGCTATATACTCTATTCTAAAACGAGATTATTTTAAATCAAGGAACGGGTTGCAAAACGCATAACGGATGAATAAAGGGACACAAAAAATCCACTCTTATTGGGAATCATATACAGTTACTAAAAAACTTCAAAGGGGTGACACTATCAAGAGTTCCAATTCTTTGATCGAATACACCGATGAAATCGCTCCTCTTTTAGAGGCTTTATTTCGATGCATCGATCAACTTTTTTCTGGAAATACCTTATGTGGCGGGAAGATCACAGGTGTCTAAAAAGGCAATTGATTAAATGTTTATTTTGGAAAACGTGCTTTACGATCGATTCTTTGTAGCAGTTGATGAACATCTTCCGCTGTTTTTGCTATTTTTGATGTATTTATGAGTCTCTCATCTGTCCACCTTTTCAAGGACCAGCCGATGCTTTCAAAAGTAAGAATTTTCTGATGTTCATCATCATCTCTTAAACGATGTATGTGTTTAATCTCTGAAAGTGATCATGGTGGATGGTACGGCCCTTTGAAACATTCTTGTAGTATGATCTCCAAACAAAATGGGTCATTTCAACTCGGTATTACTAGTTTAAAGGTATAAAGAACGGTTGAACAAGTGAGAATTCTTTTTGTTTTCTCGATTAACCGCTGGAATAGTGGAGAAACAAAAGGTGCCTATGGTTATGTGATTGCTGTCTTCTTGAAAACTGGATTTGAAAAGTGTCTGTTTGATCTCCATAATGCGTTGAATGGGTATTTGATCAATTAAAGATTAACGGGGTAGAGCAGCCGCGTTGGTATAGATTTCATTGCTATCTGTTACATGTACAATTATAAATCATTATTGGAAATTTTTAATTTACACTCTATTTTTACCGCGTTATCAATTATAAGAAGAAGTTAAATTCTGAATATATATAAAAAGATATGTATTGCATGATGTTTAGTTACCCGTGGTGCTAGATAAAATCAGACGAGCATAAAAATAGTCCTTGTATGAAAATCTCCTTTTAAAATGAAAGTGCTCACCTAACATTAGAAAGGAGAAATCCCATACAAGAGCGTCTTCATTTTACAACGGATCAAGCGGAAATTCAAAAGCAATATACGGCGATCTTGTTCTTGGTATCAGCGCAACTGTCTGGCGGCTCTAAATGTATTGTAGCGCTGAAATCGTCATTTGTTAAAGCAAGGAAATGGGTCATAATCGCCATTCATATTCTTGGAAAGTTGTTTTGTTTTACTTCGGAACGAGCAGGGTATCAGTATGTCATTGGAAACTTATTCACTAGGGAGATGTTCCCTGAACGCTCTCGATATAACTGTTGTTGTCGGTTGCTCCGTTTTTCCGTTAAATAGAGTTTTTCTAATAGATCCGTCACCAACTAGCGAGGCACGGACAACATCATGCCTATGCTGTTGTGGAGATCTTGTCCCTCTTGCGCTGTGTCATCACGTGAGGCGTTAATGTTCAACTAGCACCACGGATTTTCCTTATTTTTTTCAAGATGGCAGTATAGATGGGGCAGCTGCTTTTTTTCTGCAGGAGAGGGCTAGGATCATTCCGCGATGTAGGAGGAGAGCTTGATGGATAAACACCAACAAGCCATTATCACCGTTTCAGCCTATATTACGAATGACACGGGAGAGGTTTTGCTTGTTAAAAGCTATGACCGCTCCGATACGTGGGAAATGCCGGGCGGACAAGTTGAACCAGGCGAGCCGCTCGATCGGGCCGTTCATCGCGAGGTGTATGAAGAGACTGGCGTTGACATCCGTCTCATCGGGGTCAGCGGCGTGTATTACAATGAAACTAAAAATATCATAAACATTGTATTTAAAGCGACATATGTGAAAGGAAACGTTTCTCCCCAGCCTGAGGAAATTCAAAAGGCGAAGTTTGTGTTGATCGATGAGTCGAATATTGATGAATATGTGACATGGCCGCATTTGAAATCGCGGGTGCTCGATGCGATGAAAAGGGAATGCTCTGTTCCGTATGAAACATGGGTTATGAATCCATCTCGATTGTCTGCAAGAGTGGGAAGGTGAAGTGCTGTAAATTCATAGTTGTCAAATGCTAAACGCTGCATTATTATAAAAATGTCCATATCCCATAACTGAATCCATTCGCAGCAAGGTGCCGAAACGGCTTAATAGGGAATCCGGTGGGAATCCGGAGCTGTCCCCGCAACTGTCAATGCGGACGAAATGAAATCGCCACTGTACGGACAGATGGCTTGCGCTGTTTTCCGTACGGGAAGGCTTCAGAGTAGGATGAAGCATGAGCCAGTAGACCTGCCTTGCTTGCCGCAGTTTCCGAATCTTCGGGGGGTGAGACGCGGAAACAGTCGTACAGGGCATTGTTGTGCCCATTGGCGGTCTGTTTCGCGCTCATTCCCAGATTTAGGCGGAATGGGCGTTTTTTATTGTACATACATCACTGAAGGGGGAATGACGGATGAAACGTTGGACATGGCCGGCGGTGGTGGCGGTGTTCTTCCTTTTGGCCGCCGTGCTCGTCGGCTGCGGCGGGGCGAATGGCAGCACCGAGCCTGCGAAAAAAGAAGAACCGAAAACGGAACAAGCGGCGTTTCCGGTGACGGTGAAAGACGGGCTTGGCGAGGATGTCATGATCAAAGCGGAACCGAAAAAGATCGTCTCGCTCATCCCAAGCAATACGGAAATCGCCTATGCGTTGGGGTTGGGCGATAAGATCGTCGGCGTCAGCGATTTTGACAATTATCCGGAAGACGTCAAAACGAAAACGAAAATCGGCGGCATGGAATTCAACGTCGAGAAAATCATTTCGCTCAAACCGGATCTTGTCTTGGCCCACGCGTCAAGCGCCCATAACTCGCGCGATGGCCTCAAGCAATTGAAAGACGCCGGCATCACCGTGCTTGTCGTGAATGACGCGAAGTCGTTCGACGATGTGTATGCGTCCATCGAATTGATCGGCAAAGCGACCGGGACGACAGACAAAGCGAAGCAAGTGATTAAGGATATGAAAGAGAAGCTTGCGCAAATTCAAGAAAAAGCGAAACAAATCCCGGCGGACAAACAAGCGAACGTCTGGATTGAAGTGTCGCCGCCGCCGCAGCTGTATACGGCCGGCAAAGGGACGTTTATGGATGAGATGCTTCAAGTGATTTCAGCGAAAAACGTCGCCGGCAGCTTGGAAGGCTGGCCGATGGTGACGGAAGAAAAAGCAGTGGCCTATAAGCCGGACGTTATCATCACGACATACGGCGGAGCGAAGCAAGTGTTTGCGCGCGCCGCTTGGAAAGACGTGCCGGCGGTGAAAAACAAGCGGGTGTATGACGTCAACACCGACTTAGTAAGCCGCCCGGGTCCGCGCCTTGTCGAAGGGGTCGAGGAACTTGCCAAAGCCATTTACCCGGATGTGTTCAAGTAAAACGTGGATGTATATATTGGCCGTCACGGCGGCCATGTTATCGTTGCTCGTAGGGATATCGACAGGATCGCTGTCGATTCCCTTTTCTTCTATTGTTCGCATTCTTGCGTCCGAATGGTTTGGTATGCCGCTTCCGTCTGACATTCCGGCCGATTGGGTGCCGATCGTGATGGCGATCCGCTTGCCGCGCGTCGTGCTCGCTTTTTTGGTCGGGGCGTCATTGGCACTGGCTGGCGCGGCGTTCCAAGGGTTGCTGAAAAATGCGCTCGCCGATCCGTACACGCTCGGCGTCTCGTCCGGCGCCTCGGTCGGGGCGGTGCTCGTCATCTTTCTCGGCTGGCAATGGCCGCTCTTTGGCACGTTCACGCTGCCGATCGTGAGCATTTTATGCGGCATGGCGACGCTTGTCGCCGTTTTGGCGTTCACTCGCGCGGTTGAGCCGCAGCTGTCGGTTGAGACGATCATTTTAGCCGGCATTATCTTCGGCGCGTTTTTCAGCGCCTTCATTTCACTGATGATCGCTTTGACCGGGGAAGAATTGCGGCAAATCATCTCATGGCTGATGGGGAGCGTCGCGATGCGCGGCTGGAAATACAGCGGGCTTTTGTTGCCGTTTTTTCTCATCGGCGCGGCGGTGCTTCTCGCCAACGGCCGCGAGTTGAACGCGTTTGCTTTTGGCGAGGCGGCGGCGCTTCATGTCGGCGTTGATGTTACGCGCCGAAAAGTCATCATTTTGACGGCGGCGGCGCTGCTCACCGGCGCGGCGGTGTCGGTGTCCGGGACGATCGGTTTTGTTGGGCTCGTTGTTCCGCATATGGTTCGGCTTGTGTGCGGGCCAAACTACCGGGTGCTCTTGCCGCTATCGCTCTTGTACGGCGGGGCGTTTCTTGTGCTTGCCGATGTGGCGGCGCGGACGATCATCGAACCGCGCGAACTGCCGATCGGCGTCATCACCGCGCTGATCGGCGCCCCGCTATTTGCCGTCTTGTTTTTCCGAAAAATGAAGCGAAAGATGGGATGATGATGCTCGAGGTGCGGGCCGTATCGCATCGGTATGGATCAAAGCAAGTGCTTGATCGTGTGACGTTTTCCGTGGAAAAAGGGGAGCTTTTTGGCATCGTGGGGCCGAACGGCAGCGGAAAAACGACGCTGCTGAAACTCATTTGCAAAGAGCTTCCGCTTGCCAGCGGTGAGATCAAGATTCATGGCCAGCCGCTTTTGGCGCTGTCTGCGAAGCAATGGGCGCGGTTTGCCGCCGTCCTGCCGCAGACAGTGGAGGCGGCGGCCGGCTATACGGTGAGAGAAACGGTGGCGCTCGGCCGCTACGCCCATCAGCGCGGCTTGTTTCCGACGTGGACGAAAGAGGATGAAGCGGCGGTTCAAGAAGCGCTTCGTGCGGTCGGCTTGGCTGACAAAATCGATGAGCCGCTTGAGCGGCTAAGCGGCGGCGAGCGGCAGCGCGCCTATTTGGCGCGGGCGCTTGCCCAAAAGCCGCAGCTGCTCTTGCTGGATGAGCCGACGAACCATATGGATGTGAGCGGCCAAGTCCGGCTTTTGGACCGGCTCGCGGAAGCTGCCCGCTCCCGCGGCTTGACGGTCGTCGCCGTCTTTCACGATATGAACGTCGCTAGCTTATATTGCGACCGGGTGCTTGTGTTAAAAGAAGGAAAAACAGCGGCGCTTGGAACGCCGACAGATGTGATGACGCCGGCGCTGCTTGAGGAAGTGTTTGCCGCGCCGATTGTGCGTCTGGCCCATCCGGCGACGGCAAAGCCGATGTTTTCGTTCGTGCCGAAAGGGAAACAAGAAGAATCGTCGGCCGGCGGGCTGCGTTTGTTCTTTCTTGATGACGCCGCTGTTCTGGCTTCCTGCCAGCCGCTTCGCGTCCTGTCCTCGGCATTGATCGGCGCTGGGTTTCAATGGGCGACCCATTTTGTCAATCGCCAAGTCGGGTTGGATTACGATTGCGGCGATGCGGAAGGAGACATGCGCCGCTATTTGGAGCAGCACGGGTTTTCGCTGGAACGAACGATCGGCATGATGACGGCGGTTGATGTCCGTGATGCCGTTTGGCTTCAGAAAGAAGGGGAAGCGTTTTCGGTGGCGGTCATGGCGACCGCTGGCGTCGGCAATGCGGTTGATGCCGCTCGAGCGTGGCAGCATAAGCCGCTTGCGGCAAGGCCGGGAACGATCAATATGGTGATTGTCATTGACGGAGTGCTGACGGAAGCGGCGTTTGTCCAGGCGATGATGACGGCGACGGAAGCGAAGGTAAAAGCGCTCGCCGACTGTTCGGTTTGCGACCCGGAAACAGGGACGCTTGCCACCGGCACGTCGACCGATTCGCTCGCCGTGGCGGCGACGCAAACCGGGCCGACGTTTGCCTATGCCGGAACGGCGACGGAACTCGGGCGCACGATCGGTCGGCTCGTGTATGAAGCGACGATCGAGGCGCTTGACCGCTACAAGCGGCGGAGGGGGCGGCGATGACGCATTTGCTGGCAATGACGTTGGCTTTGCTGTTGGATGCGCTGCTTGGCGACCCGCGCTGGCTGCCGCACCCTGTGCGCGGGATGGGAACGCTGATTGCGTGGTTGGACCGCCGCTGGAATCAAGGAACAAAGCGGCGGGCGAAAGGGGCGGCGGCCGTGGCGGTCGTGTTGGCCGCCGTCTACGGGTTGTCGGCGTTGGTCGTTTATGTGGGCTACGCGCTGTCCGTGTACGTGGGGGTGGCGATCGAGGCGGCGCTCATTTTCACCACCATTGCGACCAAAAGCCTCGCTGAAGCGGCTGAGGATGTGCGCCGGCCGCTTGAAGCGGGCGATCTTCCCGAGGCGCGGCGGGCGCTGTCGATGATCGTTGGCCGTGACACCGAGCGGCTCGATGAGGCCGGCATCACCCGCGCCTGCGTCGAAACGGTGGCGGAAAATACGAGCGACGGCATCACGGCTCCGCTCTTTTACGCGGCCTTGGGCGGCGCGCCGCTTGCCATGCTGTACCGGGCAGTGAACACGTGCGATTCGATGCTCGGCTATAAAAATGAAACGTATCGCGAATTTGGCTGGGCGGCCGCCCGGCTGGACGATGCGCTCAACTACATTCCGGCGCGGCTGACGGCGCTCGTGATGGTGTTGGTTTGCGGCGGCCGCCGCCTTCGTTTGGCGCTGTCGATCTTGTTTCGCGATGCCCGCCGCCACCCAAGCCCGAACAGCGGCTGGCTCGAGGCGGCGATGGCTGGATTGCTTGGGGTGCAGCTGGGCGGGACGAATACATATGGCGGCGTCGTCTCTGAGCGGCCGACACTCGGCGATCCCGATGTTCTGCTGCGCTCGGTTCATATTCGCCAGGCGGTCGGCATCATGATCAGAACGGTGCTCGCCTTTACGTTATTGCTGCTATGGATCGGGGGGATGATCGTTGCGTTGGCCGGCGCATGGGGCGAATCCGCTCGCGTTGTATGAGCAATGCGGATTGGCCCCTCCGAACGAATACATTGATTTCAGCGTCAATACGAACCCATATCGACTGCCGCCGTCGGCTTGGCCGAACGGCGAGGAATGGATTCGCTGGGCCGGTGAGTATCCGGATTCGGAAGCGAAGGCGCTCAGGGAGCTCGTTGCCAAGCAGGAGCAGATTCGACCCGGACAAGTGCTGGTGACGAACGGGGCAGCGGAGGCGATTTATTTGTTGGCCGCGCTGCTTGCCGGCCGGCGCGTCGGCATCTTGGAGCCGACGTTTTCCGAGTATCGGCGCGCCTGCCTTGCTTACGGATGCGAAGTCAAGTCTTTGCTGGCAGAGGAAAGCCGCGGTTTTTCGTACGACATTGACCAAGCGGCGGCATGGGCAGCGGAATGCGACGCGGTTTTTTTCTGTCATCCGAACAATCCGACCGGAACCGTGATGCCGGAGCGTGATCTCCGCTCGCTCGTCGCTGCAGCGGACCAAGCGGGGACGTATATCGTGGTGGATGAGGCGTTCTATCCGTTTTGGCGCGGCGGATTTACAGCCATGCGGTGGCTGGATCGCTATCCGCGCCTCATTGTGCTTCGATCGTTGACGAAAATCCATCATCTGGCCGGCGCGCGCCTTGGTTATGTCGCTGCCGACGAGGCGGTGATCGCTTCGCTGAAAACGCATCAGCCGCCATGGAGCACAAACTGCATCGCCCAACAATTGGCGCTTCGTTTCATGGCGATGGAATCGTTTGTCAAGTGGACGAAAGAACGGATCGCCGCCGAGCGGGAGCGCGTGTTTCGGTCGCTGCCGGCCGGCCGGTATGCCGTCTCGCCGTCGGTGGTCAATTTTTACTTGCTGCGTCCGCTCTCCGGACGGACAGAGGATTTGTTTTTCTATTTATTGCAGCAAGGAATCGTCCCGCGGCATACAATGAATTTTCCTGGACTGGACGGACGTTACGTGCGGCTTGCGGTCAAAACGCAGGTGGAAAACGATCGGCTGCTTGAAGCGCTTGCGAGGTGGAGCGGATGATGGTGTTTGTCAGCGGCGCCGCGCGCAGCGGAAAAAGTGAAGCGGCGGAAGCATGCGCCATCCGGCTTTCTCGCGGCGGTCGGCTTCACTATATCGCCACCGCGCAGGCAATGGATGAAGAAATGGAAGCGCGCATCCGCCGTCATCAAGAGCGGCGCGCGGCGCAGGCCGCGCATTGGACAGTGTGGGAAGCCCCGTTCTCTTCTCAGGAGATTGCCGCTTCCTTGCACCCTGATGATGTTGTTCTGCTTGATTGCTTGACCACATGGCTCGCCCACGAGCTGTTCTTTGGTGAAAATTGGAAAACAGACGCAACCGCTCAAGCTGTTGCTTGCCGCATGCTCGATGAAGTGCGGGCGTGGGCGGATGCCTGCCGTGCGGTCGTGATTGTATCGAACGAGCTGTTTGCCGGGGGTGTTCCGGATGATCCTGGCACATTTCGCTACATGAAAACGCTTGGCTTGCTTCACCAACAGTTGGTCGCGGAAGCGGCGGCCGCCGCGGTCGTTGAATGCGGCCTTCTCCGCGTGAAAAAAGGGCGGTGGCCGGGATGAAGCAAGCATGGAACGGATGGCTGTTGGCGCTACAGCTGTTTACCACGATCCCGATTCGGCGCTCGATCGCATGGAACGCCGCCCATGTCCGCTGGCTCGTGCGCTGTATGCCGCTTGCGGGGGCGCTGATCGGGGCGCTTTCGGCCGGAGTGTATGCACTCTTTTCCACGTTTTCATTCAGCTCGCCGCTTGTTTGGGCGCTTCTTCTTCTTTGGCTCGGCATTTGGATGGCCGGGGGGATGCACGCTGACGGCTTTATGGATGTGAGCGACGCGTTTTTTTCGTACCGCGACGTCAAGCGGCGGCAAGAGATCATGTCCGATCCGCGCGTCGGCGCGTTTGCGGTGTTGTCGCTTATTTGTTTGTTGTCATTTCGTTGGCTGTTTCTGTACGAATCGCTCCAGACAGGCATTCCGCCGGCGCTGTTCGCCGCCGTTCCGCTGTTGTCGCGGGCCGGGGCTGCCTGGCTTCTTTCCGTCGGCAAGCTGGCAAAGCCGACAGGAATGGCTGCATCGCTTCGCGAATATAGTTCATGGCGTGATGCCATTTGGGCGCTTGGACTCGCTTTTGTATTGCTTTCGCTTCTTTGTGCATCCACCGCCATTTCGGTGCAAACAGGGGCGGCGCTGGCTGCAGCAGCTGTCGTTTTGGCGGCGGCGGCAAAGCCGTGGGCGGAAAAACAGTTTGGCGGCATCACCGGTGATGTGCTCGGCGCGCTGATCGAAGGAGGAGAGACGGTGCTATGGGGCGTCATTTGGCTCTTACACTCATCCGTCATGGGATGACGGAACAAAACCGACGTCGGGCGTATATCGGCTGGACGGACGCGCCGCTTGCGGCCGCGGAGCGCAATCGGTTGTGCCGCTTGCAGCTTGAGCGGCCGTATCCGGTCGACTGCATGGTTACAAGCGACCTTCACCGCTGTCGAGAAACGGCCGCCTTGCTGTTTGGCGGACGCGGGGCAGATTGGTGCACCAGCCGTTGGCGCGAGCTTCACTTTGGCGCTTGGGAAGGAAAAACGTTTGCTGAGCTGGAAGCGGAGCCCGCCTACCGCCAATGGCTTGCGTCGCCCTTTTCTGCGGCGCCGCCCGGCGGGGAGCGTTATGCCGACTTTCAAGCGCGCATCAAACAGGCGCTTGCGGAGACGATTGCTTTCGCTGAGCGGGCGGGCGCCCGTCATGTGGCTGTCATCACCCATGGCGGCCCGATTCGTCTCCTGCTCGAGCAGTATGCGCCCGATGCCCGTTCGTTTTGGGAATGGGAGGTGCCATTTGCCGGCGGATATACATTGGAATCGACGATCGAGCGTTGGAAAGGGGGAGAGCGGTGCATTTCGTTATCGGTGGTGCGTTTCAAGGAAAACGAAAATGGGTGAGGGAACGGTATGGAATAAATGATGGAGTTCATATTGTATGGCATAACGGTTATGTGGAGCCGTATAGGCCGCCGGATGGCATCGAAACGGCAAAAACGGTCGTCTTTGACGGGTTGGAAGCCGCCATCCGCCCCCGTCCGGACCCAGACGAGTGGGAATCCTATTTCCGCGCTTGGCAGCGGTGGGAAGCGGCAGCGCCTAACCGCACGGTCGTTTGGATCGGCACCGATGTGACGCAAGGCGTTGTTCCGGTTGATCCGCAAGAGCGGCGCTGGCGCGACGCCGTGGGAATGTGCTACCAGCGACTAGCTTCCTTGTGCTGCCGCGTCGACCGGCTTTGGTGCGGACTGGCAGAGCAATTGAAATAAGGGGGAGAGGAACAGTGAAATTGTATACGCGAACAGGAGACCAAGGGAAAACGAGTTTAGTCGGCGGGCGCGTGGACAAAGACCATTTGCGCGTCGAGGCGTACGGAACGATTGACGAGGCGAATTCGTTCATCGGATGGGCGCTTGCGTTATTGGCCGGCGATGAACGGTTTCGCGACCTTTGCGCTGAGCTGCAAAAAATCCAGCACGAGCTGTTTGACTGCGGCGGCGACCTGGCCATCGTCAACGGCAAGCTTCCGTATAAGGTGACCGAGGCGATGGTCACATTTTTAGAAGAGCGCATTGATGCGCACGTGCAAGAAGCGCCGCCATTGCAAAAATTCATTTTGCCGGGCGGCTCCAAGGCGGCTGCGGCGCTCCATATGGCGCGTACGGTGGCAAGACGGGCGGAGCGGTGCATCGTTTCCTTGCAAAAAGCGGAGCCGATCAACGATGTTGTGCTCAAATATATGAACCGCCTGTCCGATTATTTGTTCGCCGCTGCCCGGGTCGTGAACGCGCGTTTAGGGGTGAAGGACATCGAGTATGAACGGAGCGCGATTGTGTTCCGCGACAAGGAGGAGAAACAATGAACCGCCGCTTGGCTTGGACGGCCGTTTGTTTGGCGCTTTCGGCGATCGGATCATTCATCAAGCTGCCGACGTTTGTCGGCAGCATCGCTTTGGACAGCGCACCGGCGCTTGTCGCCGCCGGGGTTCTTGGCCCGCGCGCCGGAGCGGCGGTCGCTGGGCTTGGGCATTTGGTTTCGGCGTTGATCGGCGGTTTTCCGCTCGGCCCAGTTCATTGGTTTGTCGCTCTTGAAATGGCGGGGCTTGGCGCCCTGTTCGCCGTGCTGCATCGGCGGGGATGGAAAATCGGCAACGCTGTCGTCTTTTTCATCGGCAATGCGTTTTTGGCGCCGTTGCCGCTTGCCGTTTCGTTCGGCTGGCCGTTTGTTTTTGCCGTCATTCCGCCGCTTTCGGCAGCCGCGGCGGTCAACGTGTTGATCGCTTTGGCCGTCATGCCGGTTGTCGTCCGGTTGGCGGCGAAAGCGGGGGTGGAGGCGCCGCATGCGTGATGTGCTTTTCCTTCCGTTTGCCGACGGCATGGAGCTCGCCGTTGCGGCCGACGGTTCGGCGGCGGTCGGGGACAAGCCGGGCGATGCGGTGTCCGTCTCGGTGGATGTTGTTGCGTATTTTTCCGCCCGCGTTGCCTTGATGGAGCTGTTGAGCGTCGGAGCGGAAGCGAGGGTCGTCGTGCTGCAAAACTTCATCGCTGATGACCGGTGGGAAGCTCTTTGCCGCGGTGTCAGGAGAACGTGCCGCGAGCTGGGGATCGATCTCCCGATCACCGGCAGCACGGAATCGAATTTTCCCACCGTGCAGTCGGCGCTTGGAGTGACGGCCATCGGGACGGTGGCCAACGAACGGAAACGAATCGGCATCACGCCCGAAGAGGCGAAGTTTGCCGTCATCGGCCGTCCTCTCGTCGGCTCGGCCGTGCTTTCGCATCCGGAATGGGTTGCGCCGCTTCCGCTGTTTGCCGCGCTTCTCCGCACACCATACATTTACGAATTGATTCCCATCGGCTCGAAAGGTATTTATTACGAATGGACACAGCTGTTAGCCGCTAACGGCCGCCAAGGGCGGGCCTGCGCATGCCCGCTTCCGCTCTTTTCCTCCGGCGGCCCGGCGACGTCGGTGCTTGTCAGTTATGATCCAGATGGCGAACGTGAAATCAAAAAGCAAGCCGGCTCTCTCTTTTTTCCACTGCACGTCGAGTGGTAAAAGCCGGCTGCTTTTGGTGAAAAAATCATTCCCTTTTTCGCTCGGACCCGTTATCATGAAGATAATGGGATTTTTTTGTCGTGGTCCATGGAGGAGATAGGGGGAGAGAAGCGATGGACCCCGTCTTTGAACAGTTGTATGAAAAGTACCATCATGATTTGTTTAATTTTTTATTCTACATGGTGCGGAATCGAGAGCAGGCCGAAGATTTGGTTCAGGAAGTGTACGTCAGAGTGCTGCGCTCATACAAACGATTTAAAGGGCAGTGCAGCGAAAAAACGTGGCTGCTGTCCATTGCGCGCCATGTGGCCATTGATTTTTTCCGCAAGCAAAAACGCCGACGCCAATGGGCTGGTTCGGCGGAATGGAGCGAGGAACAAATCGGCGCCGACGAGCCGATTCCTGAGGAAATGGCGATTCAAAAAGAGGAGATTCAGCTTATGTACCGTGGTTTGGCGCGCTGCACGGTTGATCAGCGGCTTGTGCTCGTCCTTCGATTCATCCAGTCGCTGTCGATCGCGGAAACGGCGGAAGCGCTCGGCTGGACGGAAAGTAAAGTGAAAACAACGCAGCACCGCGCACTAAAGGTGCTCAAGCAATATATGGAGGAAGAGGCAAAACAGGAGGGGTGGCGGTGTGAAAAAGCTCAATTGGAATGAGCGATGCATTGAACATGGCCTTGAACAGTTGCCCGTCATCAAAGACCGGCGCACGAAAGAAGAAGTGTATGTCCGGCTGGTGCGCGCTCAGCGGATGGCGCGCTGGAAGCGGCGTTGGCTCCCAGCGGTTGCATCGGCGGCCGTGCTTGCATTGGCGGTTTATGCCGGTCCGCATTTTATCGTTCCAACACGTTCGGACAAAAACGAGGCTTCCTCATCCCCTGTTCAGACGCTAGAGGCGGATGGCGCTTCCTCTCACCCAAAAGCGATGATGGCCGCCAGCGAACCGGCGAATGCAGTGGTGATTGCCTTGCCCGATGAGCGAATCGGCCAAGTGGTGCCAGTGGTTGTTCCCCTTCCTGGCCGTTTTGCGCCGAAAGAACGGCTGTCCGCGGCGCTCGGTGAGCTTGCCCGTTCCCCGTTGCGTGAGGCGTCCGCGTGGCTCGACGGTGTGAAGATGGCCCCGGCGGCAGGCGATGGGCGCGTATGGGTTGTTCGCGTTCCAGCGAGCCATCGCGTGTTTGCCGCCAGCCATGAGGAACAGCGCCTCTTTTTCGACGCGGTCATGGAAACAGTGCGGCAGATGGGCGGGCGAAGCATCCGCTTTTTCACTGGGGAGGAGGAGGGGCTCGATTTGCCAGTGTTGGGTCGTCTAAAAACGACAAAAATCAATGAGCAGAAGCGAATGTATTATCAAAACCGCTCCTCCTCCTTCGGCTATCCGGTGCTCATCCCGGCGCTAGGCAGCGCCCGCTCGTTTCCTGAGGCGCTCAAGCAGATGAAAAAATCGACGATCCACGGGCTTGAGCCGGCCATTCCACCAGGGGTGGAAGTTGATTCGGTCGATGTCGATGCGCGCCATGCGACGGTCCGGCTTCATTTGTCCGCTCGACCAAGCGCGGAAGAAGCGGCGAGCATGGCGGAGGCCGTGCTGCTGACGGCGAAAGAGTTTGGGTTGCTTGACGTCACATTCGAATCGAGCGGGTTATCGACTCTTGGCCCGTATCCGCTTGGGAAGCCGATCAACGTGCCGGCCGGACCGAACGCCGCGTTGCTGGCAACCGGCCCGTAGCCGCCAGCGTGAGCTCTTAGCGGTTTTTTTTGTTAATGTCGACGCGAGGTCGTTCTATCGGCGTTCGTTTTGACATAAGACATATATGGTGCGACATAGGCAAGGAGGGATGGAAATGGGCGATGTGATGAGACGCCTCTTGGCGGTGGCTGGTGTGGCGGTATGCGTCGGACTGTTGTTTCTTGTCGGCGCCAACGGATGATTGGATGAATATTCGCAAAACGGTTGTCCTTTCTTGCGGTAATGCGTTATAATGAGAAAAACAGCAGGAGAGGAGAAACACCGATGTTGACCGATTATCATAACCATTTGGAACGAGGGGCGTTGACGCTTGATTATTTGCGCCAGTTCACGGATGCAGCAGTCAAAAAAGGCATCCAGCATTTCGGCATTTCCGAGCACGCGTACCATTTTTACCAAACGAAAAACATTTTGTCCAACCCGTGGGTCGACGCGCGCCGCTGCTACGATATGGACGATTATGTCCGGCTGTTCCACGAAGCGTGGGATGCGGGCCTCGATGTGAAAATGTCGATCGAAATGGATTATACGCCGGGCAAACACGAGGAAATGGCCGCCTTTATCCGCTCATACGAGTTTGACTATGTCATCGGTTCGATCCATTGGGTCGACGATTTCGGCATCGACTTAGCCGAATATCGCCACGAGTGGGAACGGCGCGATTTGTACGATACATACCGCAAATATTTCGATCAAGTCGTGACGCTCGCCGAGTCGAATTTGTTTGACATTATCGGCCACCTCGATTTGGTGAAAATTTTTAAATACGTCCCGGAAGATGAGGAATTTTTGCTTGAACAATACGATCGGGCGACAACAGCGCTCGCCAATTCGAAAACGTGCGTCGAAATCAGCACCGCCGGGCTGCGCAAGCCGGTTGGCGAACTGTATCCGGATCCGCGCCTGCTCCAAATGTGCTATGACAAAGGCATTCCGATTGTGTTGTCGTCCGACGCGCACGTGCCTGAGCATGTCGGCGCCGATTTTGACAAGGCGGTGGAACTCGCCCGCAGTGTCGGCTACACCGAGCTGATGACGTTCTCGAAAGGGGAGCGGAAGGCGGTGCCGCTCGGCTGAACGGAACTGACAAAACACGAGGGTGTCCCAAAAGGATCGGGACACCCTTTCTTAGTATGTAGGCGTAAAACAATCATGAAGAAACGATGCATTGTGTTTGGTTTAAGGAAAAACAACCTTTTGGGTCATGATCATCGCCTTTTCGCAAGAGGGAACTATACGATGCGAATGGCTGCTGTGGGGCTTGCTCGAACGAAAAACGCAGGCTCCTTTCTGGGAAGGCCTGCGTTTTTTGTATGATCTGCCCGCAGAAGCGGGTGGTTACGCTTCGAGCCGCTTCACCGTTTCGATGTCATCAATTTGCGCCAACGCCTGCAATACCTCATCATCAACCGGTTTGTCAAGCGATAAGATCATCATCGCCTTGCCCCCCGCTTCTTGGCGGCCGACTTGCATGGTGGCGATGTTGACATCGTGCGCCCCAAGCACGTTCCCGACTTTGCCGATCATCCCCGGCCGGTCTTGGTGCTGGATATACAGGAGATGGCCTTCCGGGGCAAAGTCGATGGCGACGCCGTCAAAATGGACGATGCGGTCGCCGTAGTTCGGCACGTGCGTCCCTTTGATGGTGAACGTTTTGTTTTCGCCATGGACGGTGAGCGAAATGCAGTTCGCATAGCCGTGCGTTTCATCGGAAAATTTTTCGCCGTATGTGATGCCGCGCTCTTTGGCGACCATGGCGGCGTTCACCTCGTTGACGGTTGAGGCGACGCGCGGCCGCAGGAAGCCGGCGAGCAGGCTGCGGGTGATGTACGTCGTCTCCAGATCAGCGACCGTGCCGGCGTAGGTGACCGACAGCTCTTGCACCGGGATGTTCATAAACTGCGATGCAATCAAGCCGAGCTTCCGGCCTAAATGATAGAATGCTTGAATTTTTTCATAGACGTCTTTCGACAACGCCGGCAAGTTGATCGATGAGGTGACGGGCCGCCCTTCAAAAAAGTGGAGCAGCTCTTCCGCGACTTGGGTGGCGACGTTCAGCTGCGCTTCGACGGTCGACGCCCCTAAATGCGGCGTGACGATCACATTGTCAAACGCTAAAAGCGGATGATCCCCTGGCGGCTCTTGTTCAAAGACGTCGAGGGCGACGCCGGCGACATGCCCGCTTTCCAAGAACGGGATGAGCGCCTGTTCGTCGATGATGCCGCCGCGGGCGCAGTTGATCAAATAGACGCCCTTTTTCGTTTTCGCCAAGTTTTCCGTGCCAAGCAACCCGCGCGTTTCTTTCGTGAGCGGCGTATGAACGGTGATGATGTCAGCCACGGCCAGCACTTCGTCAAGCGAGTGAATCGAGACGCCGAGTTTTTCGGCGCGTTCTTTCGTTAAAAATGGGTCGTACACGTGCACGCTCATGCCAAAGGCGCGCGCCCGTTTGGCGACTTCCGAGCCGATGCGGCCGAAGCCGATGATGCCCAATTTTTTGCCAAACAGCTCGTTGCCGACAAACGCCGAGCGGTTCCACTCCCTCGATTTGACGGAAATGTGCGCCTGCGGGATGCGTCGGACGAGGGCGGCCATCATGGCAAAGGTATGCTCAGCGGCCGAAATCGTATTGCCGTTTGGCGCGTTAATGACGACGATGCCGCGTTTCGTCGCTGCATCGACATCAATGTTGTCGACGCCCACCCCGGCGCGGCCGATAATTTTTAAGTTCGGCATTTTTTCCAATAGTTCTTCCGTCACTTTGGTGGCGCTGCGCACGAGCAAAGCGTCAAAGGTGTGCAATTCCTCTTCCGCTTCGGTTGTTTTCTTTTGCACGATGTCGATCTGCGCCGATGCGCAGAGCGGCGCCAAACCTTCTTCACTGATGGCGTCGGAAACGAGTACGCGAAACACAGTGGGTGCCCCTTTCTGTTTCAAGGATGTTAAATTTCTGATAATTTAACATGCGAAAGCGGTTTCTGTCAATGGGGGAAAAAGAAGTCATACCAATGAAAACGTTTTTTTGAGCAGGAATGTTCGGGGTTTGAAAAAGAAAAGCGCCCATATCAAACGACATGGGCAAAATTGTTCGGAAATAGAAAAACGGCGTCTGGTGAAATGAGATGTTGGACGGATTACTTGTTTTTCTGTTCGTTGTAGCGGGCGATGCATTCGTCGATCAATTTGGCGGCTGCTTCCGGCCCCTCCCATGTGCCGATTTCCGTCCGTTTCCCTTGCAAGTCTTTGTAGCGTTCAAAGAAGTGGGCGATTTCTTTCAGTTTGTGCTGCGGGAGGTCTTCAATCGATCTCACTTCGTCAAAGCGCGGATCTTCGACCGGAACGCCGATCAATTTCGCATCTTCTTCGCCGCTGTCGACCATGTTCAAATAGCCGATGACGCGCGTGTCGATGACGCAGCCCGGGAACGTCGGGTTTGTCGTGATGACCAAAATGTCGAGCGGGTCGCCATCCAGCGCCAACGTATTTTGCAAATAGCCGTATTCAGCCGGATAAAACATCGGTGAATATAAGACGCGGTCGAGCTTGAAAATGCCCCGTTCTTTGTCGAATTCGTATTTGTTTTGGCTCCCGGTTGGAATTTCGATAAACGCTTCGACAATTTTATTTTCGAATGCCATAACCCGTTCCTCCTTTGTTGGTTATGTATACATGAAAACTTGTCCACCCAGCAGGCGCGGCGGACAAGCCAATCTTATTGTAGCACGTTCGTTCAAGATGCGCCACTTGTGATTTCACGCTTGCATCAAAAAACCCTCTTGCCGGCAAGGCAAGAGGGGGAATGTCAGTCGAATTTATTCGGATCGCCGTCAAACGGCTCGTCAGCAACTTTGATCGATTCAGTCGGACAGCCTTCGAAGGCGTCCATCATATCGTCAATCAAAATCTCCGGCACTTCGACGATGCCTTGGTTGTCATCAAGGGTGACGTAGGCAATGCCGTCCTCGTCGTAGTCGTAAATGTCGGGAGCGGCGGCGCCGCAAGCTCCGCAGGCGATGCAAGTCTCTTTATCCACAATCGTATACTTTGGCATAAAAATCGAACCTCCCCAAGTTTATTGGAAACGGACGGGCCATCTCCGTGTTGCCTGCTCGGAAATGAACTTTTCACTTTTAATAATAAGACCGTACGGCCGGCTTTTCAACAAAAAAATCGCTCTCTTGTATTTTTACACATATGCATCTTATTTAGTTTTGTTATCATATGGCGGAACTGTCAACCGATCGATTTTTCTGCCGACCGGTTGGGCGATTTTTGCTACAATAGAGGCGAGGGAGGAACGCAGGATGCGGCATGGCTATGCCTCATTTTTGCTCGCCCATTGCTTGCGCCGCTTCAACGGCGAACGGACGCTGGCGGCGGTGTATCATTTATTTTCGGGAAAAAAATCGGCGCAGACGCTCCAAGACAGCAAATGGTTTCAGCTTGAGCCGCTGTTTGGCACATGGAAGAATGTGACGATGGCGGTGCTCGAGGAAGCGGCAATGGCGCTTGTCGAACAGCGACTCGCTTTATCCGCGAAACAGCGGACATACACGTTGACCGCGGCAGGGGAAGAATGGCTTGCCGAGCAAGCAGCGCTTTTCCCCCGCCATCTGAACGGCTGGCGCTATCATGAGGCGGAACCGCTGTTTTGGCAGCGTCTTTCCTTGATCGGGCAGACATTGTCAAACCTCGTCTATGGGCGGCGTTTTGCACCGATTTGCCGCGACGAGCGGACGCTTCAATGGGTGAAGCAATATTTGCTTGCAAAAGGATCGAGCCAGATGTTGGCCGAGACGCTGTATCAAGAGCTCATCCGGCTGCTTGAAGCGGTTTCGGAAGAGGCGGCGGTGATCTTTACGCTGCGTTTGACGAGCGCGGTCCGCATCGGCTGGACGATGGAGCAAATCGCGGCCTATTTGCAAAAGGACGCGCTCTACGTGCAGTTTCAATTCCGCAACGTGCTTCATTACATCATGGCGGAAGCTGAGGCTGGACGCGTTCCGATGATGGCCGAATTGATGAGCGGACTGACGCCGGCGGTGCTGACACAATCGGCGCAAAAAACGTACGAATGGCTGCGGAAAGGAAAAACGATAGAAGATATTTCCAAGATTCGCCGCTTGAAGCGAAGCACGATTGAGGATCACGTTGTCGAAATCGCTGCCAATGTGTCCGGTTTTTCGATCGCCCCGTTTGTCGACGATGAAAAGGCGGCGGCCATTCGAGCGGCGGCGCAGGCGCTTAGGACGAGGAAATTGAAAGAGATTCGCGAGGCGCTTGATGGCAAAGTCAGCTATTTCGAAATTCGGCTCGTGTTGGCAAAGGAAGTGGGACGTTGGACGAGTTGACGAAAACGCTGCGCATGAAGTTCGGACATGCTTCATTCCGCCCGGGTCAGCGGGAAGTGGCGGAAGATGTGCTTGCTGGGCGCGACGTGCTGGCGATGCTGCCGACCGGAAGCGGCAAGTCGCTTTGCTATCAGCTGCCAGCGTATTTGCTTCAAGGCAGTGTGCTGATCGTTTCGCCGCTTGTGTCGCTCATGGAGGACCAAGTCGAGCAGTTGCGCCGGCGCGGGGAAAAGCGAGTGATTGCTTTTCACAGCCTGCTTGATGCCGAAGAAAAATGGCAGGCGCTCGCTTCGCTTGCGGAGTTTCGCTTTATTTACGCGTCGCCGGAGATGCTGCAGTCGGCAAAATTTTTAACGGCGCTTCGGCGCGTATGCATTTCGCTTTTTGTCGTCGATGAAGCGCACTGCATTTCTCAATGGGGATATGACTTTCGCCCGGACTTTTTAAAGCTTGGGGAGATCCGGCGCGCGCTCGGGGCCCCGCCGTGTTTGGCGTTGACGGCGACGGCGCCGCCCGAGGTGCAGGAGGATATTATTCGCACGCTCGGGATGGATGGCGCCCGCCGCCATATTCATTCCGTCGATCGTCCGAACATCGCCTTGTGCGTGGAGCATTGTTCATCAACGGAGGACAAAGCGGCGCGCTTGGCCGATTATGCCAAGCGTCTCGAAGGCCCGGGAATCATTTATTTTTCGAGCCGTCAATGGGCGGAAGAGATGGCGCGCCGGCTCGAACAGTGCGGCGCGGGGCGGGTCGCCTATTACCATGCCGGCATGGACGGGGAGCAACGGCTGCTCGTGCAGCAGCAATTTGTCTACGGTCAGCTTGACATCGTATGTTGTACAAGCGCATTCGGCATGGGCGTGAACAAAGAAAACGTCCGATTTGTGCTTCATTTTCATATGCCGGCCCAGCTCGAGGCGTACGTGCAGGAAATCGGGCGCGCGGGGCGCGACGGAGCGCCAAGCCTTGCTGTGTTATTTTATGCGGACGGCGACCGGGCCATGGCCCAGGCGGTGGCGGAGGCCGAGCTGTTAAGTCCGCGCGAGCTGCGTGAGTGGTGTTGGCGGCTGCCGGAAGGAGCCGGATGGGAAGCGGCGATGGCGACGCTCGAGGCTGCCGGATTCACCGACGTACAAAAGCGGCTGTTGGCGTATTTTTTAGAACGGGAACAACGGGCGATGCCTGGTTGGCTGACAGCGGAGGCGAAAGAGCGGCTGTACGGCAGGATGGCAGCCGCCATCGAGGCGCGGCGGCGTTGGAAGCGGAAAAAACTGCAGGAAATGGATGAATGGGTGCACTTGTCTTCGTGTCGGCGTCAAGCGCTTGTCCGCGCGTTTGGCGAGGAGCTGACGGATCAGCAGAATGTCTGCTGCGATCGCTGCGGGCTTTCGCTTGACGGCTATGAACGAGCCGTCCGCCGTCCGGAGGAGGCGCCGGTTCGCCATTGGCGCGAGGAGTTGTGGGACATGCTTTTTGGCGGGGGGCGGACGAATGAAACGGCAAAGTGAACAAATCCGGCAGATGACAGAGCGCGAGCTGCTTTTTCATCTTTATGTAACGCAAGGGTTGCTGCTTCTTGCCGCCGGCGGCTGTTCGCTCTTTTTGTTCGATTGGGCGGAGTGGCGCCGGCTTTGGCGGTTCGATCTCACCGATGTGCTGCTATACGGAGCGGGCGGGGCGGCGCTCGTGCTGGCGGTCGATTTTTTGGCCATGCGCTATTTGCCGGATGATTGGCATGACGACGGCGGGGTGAACGAAAAAATATTCCGCGGCCGCTCGATTCCGCATCTCTTTTTTTTATGTGCGCTCATCGCTGTGACGGAAGAATGGCTGTTTCGCGGTGTTGTGCAGACGCATTGGGGGCTTGGAGCGGCAAGCGTCATTTTTGCTGTGCTGCATGTGCGCTATTTGGAAAAATGGTTTTTGTTTCTGATGGTTGTGCTCATCAGTTTGTTTCTCGGTGCGCTTTACGAACAGACCGGGAGTTTATGGGTGACGGTTGTCGCCCACTTTTTGATCGATGTGGTGCTCGCTTTGCATATTCGGTTGCAGCGGGAGGAAGGGGTGAAGCGATGAAAGGAACACAGGAGCGCCGAGCTGGGCGGCGCTTGCGGATCGATGAGAGCGCGCCGTCCTCGCGCATCAAACGGCGGAGGGAAAAAGAAGAACAAAAGCGAAAATACGTCCCGGCCCGCCTGCTCGTGTTCTTGTTTTTGGCGTTGCCGGCAGTCGTGCTGGCCATCCACCATGTCCAATCGAAGTCCGACACGGTCACAGTCGTTCGTCATGAAGATCAAAGCGGCCGCGAGACGGTGCGCATTATTCAAGACGACGAAGTCAAGAGGACAGAACAGGCGGCCAAATCGAAGCAGAAGAGCGCCGCCGACCGAGGAAGCGTCGGCGGCCGGGAAAAGAAGACCGATGATGAACAAGGAAAAATCATCACCCATGTCGTCGCAGCCAATGAGACGCTCTACAGCATCGCCATGAAATATTACGGCACGCCTGATGCGATCGATCTCATTAAAAAGGAAAACGGCTTGTCGACGGGCCGCCTTCAGCCAGGGCAAACGCTGCGCATTCCGCTTGACGAAAACCATTGAGCGAAACAAAGCATTGTCTGCCGCTCCCCTTTCTTTGTTCTAATGCTGCCTTCTGCGGCATATGATGGACAATAAAAACAGGACAAGGGGGAGAGGAGATGGTCCATTTTCCAGATGAATTTCCCCTCGATGAAGTGGCGAAGGAAATGTTGATGGCCGTCATCGAAAAAAAGAAAAAATGGGAGCGGCTCGAAAAGCGGACGTTGCTCTTGCAGGCGGCCGCGTTTTCCGGTTTGGCCGTTTTCCTGCTTTATCTTTTGGCCAAGGCGGCGGCTTTCGGGACGTGGGGAGAGCGGATCGCCTGGTTTTTCGCTGCGCCTGCCCATGTGTTGATTCTGCTTCTTTTAAGCACCGTTTATTGGGCAGCCGTCTACTACAAAGGAAAAAGCGAAAAGGCGGAAGACGATTTTCACGCCCTCCGCTGTGAGATCATTCAAAAAAGCATCGATTTATGGCAGGACCAAGAACAGTGGAACGGGCGCCATCGGCTGTTTGAATGGATGAAGCGGGAGTATGGCATCAATCTTTATTATGAACAAAGTTGAGCGGGGGTTCCGCTCAGCTGCTGGCTTAGAAAACCTTTTTATGGTTGCGCTCCTCTTTTAAAATTTCCACCGCTTCACGGAACCGTTGGGCATGGATGATTTCCCGCTCGCGCAAAAAGCGGAGTCCGTCGTTTAAATCCGGGTCGTCGCTCATATTGATGATCCACTGATATGTCGCGCGCGCTTTTTCTTCGGCCGCGATGTCCTCATACAAGTCGGTGATCGGGTCGCCTTTCGCTTGGATGTACGTCGCCGTGAATGGAACGCCGGCGGCGTTATGGTAAAAGAGGGCGCGCTCATGGTCGACGTAATGCGGCTCCAGCCCGGCTTCTTTTAGCTGCTCAGGCGTCGCGTCTTTCGTCAGTTTGTACACCATCGTTGCGATCATTTCAAGGTGGGCGAGTTCTTCCGTACCGATGTCGTTTAGCAGCCCGATGACTTTCGGCGGCAGCGTATAGCGCTGGTTTAAGTAGCGGAGCGCCGCTGCCAGCTCCCCGTCTGCCCCGCCGTATTGCTCGATCAAATATTTTGCCAGCCGCGGATTGCACGTGCTGACGCGGACCGGGTATTGCAATTTTTTTTCATAAATCCACATGATCCGTTCCCCCCTTGCGTTCGTGATGGATCGGCTACACTTGCCAAGGCCATGGCGTGTCGTCCCAGTTCCACGGGTAGTTGGAATAGCTATGGCCAAACTGTTCAAGCGGACCATAGGCGGCTTCAAATTGTTTTTTCAGCTGTTTCCGTTTTTTGGCGAGTTGGTTAAATTGTTGAATCGCTTGATAGTCGGTCGGATGGGTGTCCAAGTAGAGTGTCAGTTCGACGAGGGCAAAGTCGACGGCTTGCAGCTCTTCAAGCTGTTCATAATACTCCTTTGGCATTTGTTTCATGAGCCATCACCTTTTGTCTTTGTTTCGTAAGGGCTGTAGTACGGATCGTAAAACACTTGCCAAAGCGTCCCTTTCATCAACGCTTCACGAAGAGGGAATTGCGGCAAGTTGGGCGGCTGGAATCCGACGTATAAGTTTGGTGCGGTGACGTATGTTTTCACGCGGATCGGCGGGCATGGGTCAAACGGGCTTGTATACGGCTCATATTGTTTGCGCGTTGTAAACATGAAACCCCTCCTTTTTTGGCAAAGTTCAGTCTATATTATGATAGAGCAGTACCGTTCATGCCTGTTTGTCATGGCGAATCATGGCAATAATAAGGAGGAAAAAATGGGCCGCCTATGGATGATCGCCTTTGTCGCTGTCTTGTGCACGTATTTGTTTTTTCGCTGGCTGCCGCCCCTTGAGCCGTTTTCCCCAAACTTGTTTTTGACGCAGCTGTTGTTTTCCCCGTTTCGAACATGGCTTGCTTTTGCTTGTTTTTTGCTCGGCGTCGCTGCCAACGGGGCGCTTCTTAGCATCGCTGTAACCGGGACGGTGCGTTTATTGTCCGGCCGGCGGCTCCGCTTAGGCCAATGGTTGCTCAGCTTGGCGGCGCTCGGCCATTTTTATTGGGCGTTTCAGTTCCATTGGCGGCTGGCGGCGCTTTTTTTCGTTTTTTCCTTTTTTTATGGTATGATGACGTTGAGAAGCCGCCAGACGATGCCGCATCGCTGGCCATGACAGGAGGAAGTATGCTGATCGGGGAGCAACCGAGAAAAAATGCTTGTCTAAAACGGGGAAAACGATGTAAACTCATTAATAACAACAAACGAACCAATTGCCGCTTGCGTCATACAATAACGGTAAGAGATGGCTCTGTAGGTAAGGAGGGGTGCCGATGCGTCTTGAGCGCTTGACCCACAACAAAATCAAAATTTTCCTGACGTTTGACGATTTGCTGGACCGCGGGTTGACGAAAGACGATTTATGGAAAGATACGTTTAAAGTCCATCAGCTGTTCCGCGATATGATCGAGGAAGCAAGCGAAGAGCTCGGTTTTGAAGTGAACGGATCGATCGCGGTCGAAGTGTACTCTTTACCGGCGCAGGGCATGGTCGTTATCGTTACGAACGAAGGCGACTACGACGACATGGAAGAAGAATTCGCCGACGATTATATCGAAATGCAAGTAACGCTCGATGAGAGCGATGACATATTTTACGAATTCCAAACGTTTGAAGATGTCATCCAGCTCGCTCATCGCCTGCATGCGGTCGGCTGCCTCGACGGCACGCTTTATTCCTATCAAGGCCGCTTTTACTTGCATGTTCCCGAAGAGCCCCCAATTCCGCTCGACAACTTTGTCGCCTTGCTGGCCGAGTTTGGCAACCCGGCTACGATAACGATACATCGTGTGCAAGAATATGGGAAGCGGCTGATTGAACGCCGCGCGATCGAACAGCTCGTTCGTTATTTCCGCGCCAATTAAAGGTATAGAAAGGCTCCTTGAAATGGACAAGGAGTCTATTTTTTTGCGCCAACTGTTCGACGCCGCTTCGCCATTTTTCCTTTGCATCCGGCCACAGAAGGTGTATACTATGACATGAAAGGCGACAAATTATTATAGCGAGCTTATAGGAGGTTTACGTATGGCAGCCGATAAGCATACGGAAGAGAAAGAACAACAATACGACGTGCTGGCGTCGACACAAATTGTTATACATAGAGCGTTGGAAAAGCTCGGCTACCCGGAAGAAGTGTATGAGCTGTTAAAAGAGCCGATCCGCGTGTTGACAGTCCGCATTCCGGTGCGCATGGACGACGGGTCGGTGAAAATTTTTACCGGCTACCGCGCGCAGCATAACGATGCGGTCGGTCCGACGAAAGGCGGCGTGCGTTTCCATCCTGATGTGACGGAACGAGAAGTGAAAGCGCTGTCGATTTGGATGAGCTTAAAGTGCGGCATCGTTGACTTGCCATACGGCGGCGGCAAAGGCGGCATCGTCTGCGACCCGCGCACGATGTCGTTCCGCGAGCTCGAGCGGCTAAGCCGCGGCTACGTGCGCGCCATCAGCCAAATCGTCGGACCGACAAAAGACATTCCGGCGCCGGATGTGTTTACGAACTCGCAAATTATGGCGTGGATGATGGATGAGTACAGCCGAATTCGCGAGTTTGATTCGCCAGGGTTTATCACCGGGAAGCCGCTTGTCCTCGGCGGTTCGCACGGCCGGGAAACAGCGACGGCCAAAGGAGTGACCATTTGCATCCGCGAGGCGGCGAAAAAACGCGGCTTGTCGCTCAAGGGAGCGCGCGTCGTCGTTCAAGGGTTCGGCAACGCCGGCAGCTATTTGGCCAAATTTATGCACGACGCCGGGGCGAAAGTCGTCGGCATTTCCGATGTGTACGGCGCGCTGTACGACCCGAACGGGCTCGACATCGACTATTTGCTTGAACGGCGCGACAGCTTTGGCACGGTGACGAAGCTGTTTAAAAATACGATTTCGAATCAAGAGCTGCTTGAGCTCGATTGCGATATTTTGGTGCCGGCGGCCATCGAAAACCAAATTACGGCCGAAAACGCTCCGCGCATTAAGGCGAGCATCGTCGTCGAGGCGGCGAACGGGCCGACGACGCTTGAGGCGACGGAAATTTTGACGCAGCGCGGCATTTTGCTCGTTCCGGACGTGCTTGCAAGCGCTGGGGGCGTGACTGTGTCGTACTTCGAATGGGTGCAAAACAACCAAGGTTACTATTGGACGGAAGAAGAAGTGGAACAGCGGCTTGAAAAAGTGATGGTCAAAGCGTTCAACAACGTGTATGAAATGGCGCAGACGCGCCGCGTCGACATGCGCCTTGCCGCCTACATGGTCGGCGTCCGCAAAATGGCGGAAGCGTGCCGGTTCCGCGGCTGGGTGTGAGGCGAGCAAGCGCCGATGTTTGCAAGCTTTGGTGAAATCCCCTATCATAAGATAGGGGATTTTTTGCTTCATGCGAGGTGGCAAAAACGATGAAAGAGGAGAAAATCATTATTGTCGGCGGCGGTCCGTGCGGGCTGGCGGCGGCGATTGCTTTGCAAGACGCCGGATTTTCGCCGCTGGTGATCGAGAAAGGAAACATCGTCCATTCGATTTACCGTTTTCCGACGCATCAGACGTTTTTCAGCACGAGCGACCGGCTCGAGATCGGAGGGGTGCCGTTTATTACGGAAAACCGGAAGCCGACGAGAAACCAGGCGCTTGCGTATTATCGTGAAGTCGTTGTCCGCAAACAGCTTCGCATCAATACGTTCGAAGAAGTGAAAGCTATTAAGCGCCAGGAAGACGGGACGTTTCTCGTTGAAACCTCAAAAGCGCTATATCGGGCCCGATACGTGGTCGTGGCCACCGGCTATTACGACCATCCAAACTATATGAACGTGCCGGGGGAAGAGCTGCCGAAAGTGATGCATTACTTTAAAGAAGCGCATCCGTACTTCAACACCGACTGCGTTGTCATCGGCGGCAAAAACTCGAGCGTCGACGCGGCGATGGAGCTCGTCAAAGCTGGGGCGCGCGTGACGGTCCTCTACCGGGGCGGGGAATATTCCAAAAGCATTAAGCCGTGGATTTTGCCGGAATTTGATGCCCTTGTGAAAAAAGGCGTCATTCGCATGGAGTTTCATGCCCATGTGAAAGAGATCACGGAAGATGCGGTCATTTACGAAGTGAACGGGGAGACGAAAACGATCAAAAATGATTTCGTGTTCGCCATGACCGGCTACCATCCGGATCATCGCTTCTTGATGAACATCGGGGTGCAGATCGACCCGGAAAGCGGCCGGCCGCATTATGATTCAGAGACGATGGAAACAAACGTGCCGGGGGTGTTTATCGCCGGGGTGATCGCCGCTGGCAACGATGCGAATGAAATTTTTATCGAAAACGGCCGCTTCCATGGAGACGCTATTGCCGCCTGCATCGCCAAGCGCGAACGGGAGGGGTCGGCCAAGCAGCTGCAGTAGCGCTTCTTGGCCAATACATCGACTGGGCATATGACGGCATGCCCTCCTCGAACAATGAACGCCTTGCGGGCAAATGACATTTGCCCGCCGGCGTTCTTGTTCGAGGGAAGAGGCAGAAAAGCGTGTGTTCAGCCATACCATTCTTTGTTTTTTAGTAAAATAATGGATAATCAACATTCGTGTAATGATGCTAAAGCGAGAAAGCGAGGGTGGCTTGCGTGACGAAACGGAAAGTGGTGCTCCTGACAACCGGCGGCACGATTGCGAGCAAGCGAAACGAACGCTCCGGCCGCCTGCGGGCCGGGGCGCTAAGCGGTGAAGAACTTGCGGCGATGTGCCATTTGCCGAAAGAAATTGAAATCATCGTGGAAAGCGTATTTCAATTGCCAAGCATGCATTTGACGTTTTCGCATTGGCTTGAGCTGAAAAAACGGATTGAGGCGCATTTCACCGATCCATCCGTTGATGGCATCGTCGTCACTCACGGAACCGATGCGCTCGAAGAAACGGCCTATTTCCTTGATTTGACGATCGATGACCCGCGGACGATCGTCGTCACCGGTTCGCAGCGGGCGCCGTCTGATTTGGGCAGCGATGTGTACATCAACATCCGCCATGCCATTTACGCCGCGTGCGCCGAGTCGTTGCGTGGGGCGGGGGCGGTCGTTGTGTTCAATGAACGCATTTTTGCCGCGAAATACGTGAAAAAAGAACACGCCTCGAACATTCAAGGATTCAACGCTTTCGGCTTCGGCTATTTAGGCATCATTGACAACGATGAGGTGTGCGTGTACCAAAAGCCGATCCGACGCGAATATTACAAGCTTGTGCGCCCGCTTCCGCCGGTGGACATTGTGAAATGCTACTTGGAGGCGGACGGCAAGTTCATTAAAGCGGCTCGAGAAAGCGGCGTCGCTGGCATTGTGCTCGAAGGGGTCGGCCGCGGGCAAGTGGCGCCAAAAATGGTCGATGAAATCGTCAAAGCCATCGAAGCGGGGATCAAAGTCGTTGTGACGACGAGCGCCGAGGAAGGGGCGGTGTATACAACGTACGATTACCCCGGCAGCGCCTACGATTTGCATAAGAAAGGGGTTATTCTTGGCAGCGACTACGATGCGAAAAAGGCGCGCATCAAGCTCGCTGTCGCTCTTGCTGCCGACGCCGCCGTTGATGGCTTGTTCGCTTATTAGGCAACAAGCGGCCCAGCAATTCCTCTTTTTTTCTCCCCTGTTTCGTGGTACGATGAAGTTAAAAATGCCAAAGAAACGGGGATCGAGGATGTTTTCGTTGATTTCCGCCGGCGTCGCCCCCGGGGTGGCGCTGCTTAGTTATTTTTATTTAAAGGACGAGTATGAGGCTGAGCCGCTTTCGTTTGTGTTGCGCATGTTTTTGTTCGGCGTCTTGCTTGTGTTTCCGATCATGTTCATCCAATACGTGCTGGCGGCAGAAGGGATCGTCGCGTCGCCGGCCGCCGAGGCGTTTCTTTCCGCTGCGCTCCTTGAGGAGTTTGTCAAATGGTTTGTCGTTTATTTTTTTGTGTATGACCACGACGAATTTGACGAGCCGTATGACGGCATTGTGTACAGCGCCAGCGTCTCGCTTGGGTTCGCGACGCTGGAAAACATTTTGTACTTGTTGGCCAACGGAGTGGAGACGGCCATTGCCCGGGCGCTTTTGCCGGTGTCCAGTCATGCGCTCTTTTCCGTCATCATGGGGTTTTATTTCGGCAAGGCGAAGTTTGCCGTAAAAAAGCGCCGCTATTATTTATGGGCGTCGTTTTTGTTGCCGTTTTTCCTTCATGGCGTCTATGACTGGCTGTTGCTCGCCAAAGAGCGATGGGGCTATTACATGGGGTTGTTTATGCTCGCCTTATGGTGGGCGGCGTTGCGCAAAGTAAAACAAGCGAAAGGATACGCCCGCCCTCAAGCGGTGCCGCCTGTGAAAAGCCAAGCGTAAAAGCTTTGGCTTTTTCTTTTTTTCGCATAAAAAAGGGAAACGGAAGGAAAATAGGGGTAAAAACGGTGAGTGTTGACGGGAGGTTCACATATGGCAAGAAAATGGGTTCTATTCATCGCATTGGCTGTTTGGACGTGCATTTACCCATCAGGCCATGCTTTCGCGTTTTCCCCGCAAGTGATTCAGCGTGGAGCAGTTGGCGATGATGTCATTGAACTGCAGGCGCGGCTGCAATACCTTGGGTTTTACAACGGCAAAATTGACGGCGTGTTTGGCTGGCGAACGTATTGGGCGCTGCGCAATTTCCAATACGAATACGGCTTGCCGGTCGATGGACTAGCCGGATCGGAGACGAAACGGAAGCTTGTGAACGCTTCAAAATATTACGAGCAGTTTGTGAAAGAGCAAATCCGCCAAGGAAACGATTTCACCCATTACGGCGGCATTCCGCTCAGCCAGCAGGTGAAAAAACGCGGCGGAGGATCGTCGCGGGCAGCGAAAACGACGGCGTCGAACGTGCCGAAAGGGTTTTCGCAAAACGATATTCGGCTGATGGCAAACGCCGTTTACGGGGAAGCGCGCGGGGAGCCGTACATCGGACAAGTGGCGGTTGCCGCCGTTATTTTAAATCGGCTGGAGCATCCGTCGTTTCCGGATACGGTCGCCGGGGTGATCTTTCAGCCAGGCGCGTTTACCGCGGTCGCCGATGGGCAAATTTGGCTGACGCCGAATGAAACGGCGAAAAAAGCGGTGCTTGATGCGATCAACGGCTGGGACCCAACCGGCGGAGCGATTTACTACTTTAACCCAGCCACGGCGACGAGCGCTTGGATTTGGAGCCGCCCGCAAATCAAGCGGATTGGAAACCATATTTTTTGCAAATAAAAGGAGGGAGACGAGATGGTGCGAAACTTACTGATTGCAGCGCTTGTCGTCGCTGTCGTCGGCACTGGTTACTGGGGCTACCGGGAGCATCAGGAAAAAAACGCGATCTTAATTCATGCGGAAAACAATTACCAGCGCGCGTTCCACGATTTGGCCTACCAGATCGATTTGCTGCATGACAAGCTTGGAGCGACGCTGGCGATGAATTCGCACGCCTCATTGTCGCCGGCGCTCGCCGAAGTGTGGAAAATCGCATCTGAAGCCCATTCCGATGTCGGCCAACTGCCGCTGTCGCTTTTGCCGTTTAACAAGACGCAAGAGTTTTTATCGAAAATCGGCGAGTTCAGCTACCGGACGGCCGTGCGCGATTTGGAAAAAGAGCCGTTGACCGAAGAAGAGCACAAGACGCTCGAGGCGCTGTACAAAAGCGCCGGCGCGATCCGCCAAGAATTGCGCAACGTGCAGCATTTAGTGCTGGAAAACAATTTGCGCTGGATGGACGTCGAACTGGCGCTGGCGACGAACGACGAGAAAGGCGACAACATCATTATTGACGGCTTAAAAGCGGTGGAGAAAAATGTTGATACATTCTCAAGTTCGTCCGAGTTCGGCCCGTCGTTCATCGGCCTCGCCAACGAGGAAAAAGGCTTTGTCCGCGCGAAAGGGCGCCCGATTTCCAAAGACGAGGCGAAACGGATCGCCCGCGAGTTTCTCGGCTTAAAAGGAACAGAGAAAATCAAGGTGACGGACAGCGGCAATGGGGCGGATGAGCGTTTTTACAGTTTAACGATTCACGATCCGAAAACAAAGGGCGACATTTATATGGATGTGACGAAAAACGGCGGATATCCGATTTGGGCGTTAAACAGCCGGCCAATCGGCAAGCCGAAGATCAGCTTGCATGAGGCGGCCAACCGTGGGATGGCGTTTTTGCGACGGCATCAATTCACCGGCTTTGAGTTGTACGACAGCACGCAATACGATAATGTCGCCGTGCTGACGTTTGTCAAAAGCGAAAACGGCGTCCGCATTTACCCGGAAGCGATCCAAATGAAAGTGGCGCTTGACAACGGCCATGTCGTCGGCTTTACGGCGCGCGACTATTTGTCATCGTCCATTCCGCGTCCGTTGCCCAAACCGACGCTCACCGTCGAGGCGGCGAAGAAAAAGTTAAACCCACATTTGAAAGTGATGGAAGAGCGCCAGGCGGTCATTATGAACGATTTGCAAAAACCGGTGCTTTGCTATGAGTTTTTAGGAACGCTTGGCGATGAAACGTATCAACTGTTCATTAACGCCGCAACCGGCCTTGAAGAAAAAGTCGAGAAGCTCGAAAGCGTGGAGCCGAATTACAGATGAAAACAAGGGAGGAAAAGCTGGCGCTGTCGGCTTTTCCTCTTTTTTTGGTCAAAGGCAGTCGGGCGGTATGGTATAATCGTCATGGGACATCATGCGGGTCAGCGAAACGATCGCCGGTTCGGCAGCTGACTGAAAAGGAGAAAAGGAAACATGATGATCAAAATCGGAGATTCGATCCGGCTTGAGCCGTCGGACGGCTCAGCGCGGCAATACCGAAGCAAAGCGCTCGCTGTTGCTGACGGGGCGGTTCATATCAGCTATCCGATCGATGAACAGAGCGGAAAAACCGTTTATTTGTTGAACGGGATGCAGTTTAAAGCGACTTTTGTCGGGCAAGACGGCGGTTTATACATGTTTGATACCGAAGTGAAGGGGAAAATCCGCGATCCGTTGCCGATGGTCGTCTTGGCTTACCCGGGCGAGGAATACGTCGTGCGCATCCAGCGCCGCCGTTATGTACGGGTGAAAGCGAATGTCGATGCGGCCGTCCATCCGTCTGACAGCGAGTTCGCTCCGTTTGTGACGATGACGGTGGATATCAGCGCCGGCGGCGCCGCCCTCCTTGTGCCGCCGGCGCACGCTCCGCTTCTTCGCCCCGGCATGGCGGTCGAGCTTTGGCTCGTGTTGGCGATGCGCTCCGGCGAATACCATTACGTGCAAACGAAGGCGTCGATTGTGCGCATGGCTGATGACGAACGCGGCATGGCGAAAATGTCGGTGGAGTTCACAAACCTCGCCCCCCAAGACCGCGTTCGGCTCATTCGCTACAGCTTTGAACGGCAGCTTGAGGAGAGAAAATGGGAGAACGAACAGAATAAATGAGCTGGGCGCGTGGAATACTGCTAGAAAAAATGGGAAAGCAGGAGGCTTGCGCCATGAAACGGATCGAACAGCTGTTGTGGAAGCTTGTCGTCATCCAGACGATTTGCCTGTTGATCGCCCAATGGCTTGTGTTGTACACGCCAGCGGCGTTGTATATCGGCAAGGTGTATGAATACGAAGGTGTAGCCAAGCCAGAAAAAACGAAAACAGTTGAAACGGCCGTCGACCGTTGACGGCGGATATGGTACAATGAACATGGAGACATGCAGGGTTTTCCTGCATTTTTCTTTGTGCACTCATCAAGCGATTTTCGGTAAAGCTAGGAGGAAATGATGAAACGACGAATCAGCATCGCAATCGACGGACCCGCCGCGGCGGGGAAAAGCACGGTCGCCAAACGGATCGCTGAGCGGCTTTCCTACGTATACATCGATACCGGCGCCATGTATCGCGCGCTGACGTACCGGGCGCTTGCATGCGGCGTCGACATCCATGATGAGCAGGCGCTCCTGTCGCTGCTTCGCGATACATCGATTGAGTTGAAACCGTCGCCGCATGGACAGATCGTCCTAGTCAATGGCGACGATGTGACCGACATCATCCGCGGTGAGGCGGTGACGAATGCGGTGTCGCTTGTTGCGAAGCATCCGCTTGTGCGCGAGGAGATGGTCGCCCGCCAACGCGCCTTGGCGGAAGGGGGCGGCGTCGTCATGGACGGGCGCGATATCGGAACGCATGTGCTGCCAAACGCCGAAGTAAAAATTTTCCTGAAAGCTTCGGTCGAGGAGCGGGCGCGGCGCCGGCATGAGGAAAATCTCGCGCGCGGCTTTCCATCCGATCTTGAAAAGCTGAAAGAAGAGATCGCCCGCCGCGACCGGCTCGATTCGGAACGGGAGACAGCGCCGCTTCGCAAGGCGCCGGATGCGGTGGAAATCGATACGACATCGCTGTCGGTTGAGGAAGTGGTGGAGCGGATTATGGAGATTGTCAACGAAAGGATTGGATGACGGTGGACTTTTATTCATTCGCCAAGGGGATCGTCAAGGGAGTGCTCACCCCTTTTTACCGCATTCAAACGATCGGGATTGAACAATTTCCAAAGGAAGGCGGCGTGCTTCTTTGCGCCAACCATATCAGCAACCTAGATCCGCCGGTCATCGGCATTACGGCGCCGCGGCCGATTCGGTTTATGGCGAAAGAAGAGCTGTTTCGTGCTCCGGTCGTGAAAACGCTCGTCAAAAGCTTGCATGCCTTTCCGGTCAAGCGCGGCATGAACGACCGCCAGGCGCTGCGCACGGGGCTTGAGGTGCTGAAGCAAGGCGAAGTGCTCGGCATTTTTCCGGAAGGGACGCGCAGCAAAGACGGCCGGCTGAAAAAGGCGCTGCCCGGCGTTGGCTTTTTCGCTTTGCGCACCGATGCCGCCGTTGTCCCGTGCGCCATTGTCGGCCCGTACCGTCCGTTTGCGCCGCTTAAGGTTGTGTACGGAGCGCCGGTCGATATGGCGCCGCTGCGCGCGCGGAAAGCGAGCCCAGAAGAAGCGGCCGATTACATTATGGATCATATCCGCCGGCTGCTGGAAGAGCATCAGCGAGCATGAAAGGAACATGCTGTTCGATGCATCCCTTCCGCCGCCTCAATGAGCATTATAGTACATGTTGATTGAGAAAATATGGTATACTAACTAGAAAAGCGTCCTTATTTTGCCGACAGCCGGCCGCGGCCTCGGCGCGAGGCGCGCTTTTGACAGTTGTCAGTCGATGAAGGAGGGTTTTTGCGATGACAGAAGAGATGAATGTGCAAGTCAATGTGTATGAAGTGGGCGATATCGTCCGCGGCAAAGTGGTGAAGCTTGAGGACAAGCAAGTGCTGGTCGAGGTGGAAAACAGCAAGCAAAGCGGCATCATTCCGATCAGCGAGCTGTCGAACTTGCATATTGAAAAACCGAGCGATGCCGTCGCTGTCGGCGATGAAGTGACGGCCAAAGTCAAAAAAGTGGAAGAAGGAAAAGACGGGGAAGAAGGGTTGCTCATTTTATCGAAAAGAGCGGTGGACGCCGAGCGGGCGTGGGAAGATCTTGAGCGCAAATTTGCAAGCGGCGAAACATTTGAAACAGTCATTAAAGACATCGTCAAAGGCGGTCTTGTCGCCGATGTCGGCGTGCGCGGCTTCATCCCGGCGTCGCTTGTCGAGCCGCATTACGTCGAAGATTTTTCCGATTATAAAGGAAAAACGCTCTCCGTGAAAGTCGTCGAGCTTGACCGCGAGAAAAACCGCGTCATTTTGTCGCATCGGGCGGTCGTTGAGGAAGAACAAGCGCGGCAGCAAAAAGAACTGCTCTCCCGCCTTGAGCCGGGGCAAGTGTTGGATGGCGTCGTCCGCCGCATTGCCGATTTCGGCGTCTTTGTCGATGTCGGCGGGTTTGATGGGCTCGTACATATTTCCCAGCTTTCCCATACGCGCGTCGCTCATCCGTCGGAAGTGGTGAAAGAAGGCGATGCGGTGAAAGTGAAAGTGTTGGCCGTCGATCCGGAGAACGGGCGCCTGTCGCTGTCGATCAAAGAAGCGCTGCCGGGCCCATGGGAAGGCCTCAGTGAAAAAGTGAAACCGGGTGATGTCGTCACCGGGACGGTGAAACGGCTCGCTTCGTTCGGCGCGTTTGTGGAAGTCTTCCCAGGCGTCGAAGGATTGGTGCATGTGTCGCAAATCGCCAACCGCCGCATCGGCTCGCCGCATGAAGTGCTGAAAGAAGGCGACGTGGTGAAGGCGAAAGTGCTCGACGTCAACGAAGCGGATCACCGCCTTTCCCTCAGCATCCGCGCGCTGCTTGAGGAAGAGGCGGCCGCGCCGGCCGAGGATTACAGCCAATACACAAGAACGTCGGAAACGCGCGGCTTTCAGCTCGGCGAAGTGATTGGCGAGCAGCTGAAAAAATTAAAGTAATGTAGAGCCACAAGATCAACTAGCTGTCAAAACAAAGCGAAAGCTCCCTTCTGTCCGATGGCTTGAGCCATCTGGACGGAGGGAGCTTTTTTGCTTGATTCATTGCAGTAGGGTGCGGCTGTTGCTCGCATCGGGACAAGAGCGGCCGCAAGGGAAGATAAGGACCGCTTTTTCTTAATGGCGGTTCCGTTCCCGCGCTTCCTCCGGCGTGTCGAGCCGAGCCGCTCCTTTATAGGAGAGGGACTGATCCCGGTCTGACTCGACGCGCCGCGATTGCTTCAGCTTTTTTTCCTGTCGATCTTTTCCCATTTCGCCATGGCTCCTTTCTGCTTCGGTACAGCGATCATTTTTACTATGAACGAATGCTGTTTTTTCTATACAGGAATGAACGTTCATAAAAGATGACATAATGAACATAATAAGGAGTGGAAAAGATGGAAGGAGCTTATTTTTATTTCTTTTTTTGGGCGTTATGGATTGCAGCGACATTTTTGATGAAAAAGACCGTCGAGCAGACGAAGCTGGCTGCATTTTCGCTTTTCATGATCAGTTCGGCCTCGATGACGGTGAAGATCAGTCCCATTCATATGGCGGCGTCCTTTTTTGTGCTTTTTTTCTCCTCTTGTTACGTGGCGGTCACACAGCGGCCATGCGGATGGCTGCGGATGGCGCTGTCAGCGTCCGGCTTGGCGTTTGCCTATGCCGCTTTTCGTCTGCTTGCCTTGTTTGATCCGGTCTGGATTTGGCTTGATGGCCAATGGATGCTTGGCTGGTGGATGGCCTTGATCAGCAGTCTGTTCCACCGCCGCATATCCGCCCGCCTTCTTTGTCTGGCGCTCGGCGGCTGTCAAGGGGAAGTGGTGTACGCCATGTCCATCTTGCGCATGGCGCCGGGTTATGTGCTTGGGTCGTTTTCCTTTTTGGATGCGCTCGCCATTAGCGCATCATCTTTGCTCGTTTGGGAATCGATCCGCTTCTTCTCGCTGCAGCTTGAGGAAAAACGGCCTGTAAGGAGGACGAGGCAGCCGTGAACGAATACACGTTTCCGATTTTATACGGTGTTGCCGCTGGGGTGTTGACGCGGATTTATTTGTTGCGCACCGATTACCGGCAATACCCGACGTATTTGCACGGTCGGACAATCCATATCGCCTTAGGGGCCATTGCCGCCGGCCTGGGAACGGTCGCCGTGCCGGCGATTATGGAAAAAGAGTTCGCAGCGATCACGTTTTTGGCCTTGGCCGCCTCACAATTTCGCGACGTACGCAATATGGAGCGCAATACGTTGAACGAGTTGGATCAGTATGAGCTGGTGCCGAGAGGAAAAACATACATCGAAGGCATCGCGATTGTGTTTGAAGGGCGGAACTATTTAGTCATTTTCGTCTCCTTTTTATCGACGCTCTTTTATTTAGTATGGGACATTTGGGCCGCGCTTGCCGCCAGTATCATCGGCCTTATGACGGCGCGGCGGTTTATGAGCGGAAGCCGGCTGAAAGACATTGCCGAGGTCCAATATGTCAAGCCGCATTTTGAAGGGGCAGGGCTGTATGTTGACAACATCTATATCATGAACATCGGCTTGCCGGCGCGGCGCGAAGAAATTTTGCGCTATGGAATGGGGTTTATTTTAACGCCGAAAAATTTCAACGCCCGCACGACGATCGCCAATCTTGGGCAGCGGCAGGCGATTTTGCATGATGTATCGACCGCCCTCGGCATTTACCGCGACTCGGGAACGCCGGCGCTCGTGCCGCTCGCCAAGCGCGATTTGAATGACGGACGCGTCGGCATTTTTATTTTGCCGCAAGTCGAGGATGTCGAGAAGGCGAAGGCTGTCATCGAAAACGTGCCGGTGCTTGAGAGCGCCATCCGCATGCCGAAGAAACGGCGTTGGAAGCGGAAGGGGTGGAGCGGCGATGATGCATGAAAAAATAATTTTGGCCGTCATTACGATGAACGGCGGGCGCGTCGCCGGCGGTGCGCCGATCTTTATTTGCCAAACTAAAGAGGAAATGGAACAGATCGCCGCGAATTTAGAGGCGATTTTGGATGGCATCGCCCATGAAGTGGGCGAGGGGCTTCTTATTATCGTCAAACATTAGTTGTTGAGCGTTTCGCTTTTTGATAAAATAAAGCAGTTGTAGCCTACCCTGGTTCATCGCTAAAAGATGCACTTGATTGGCAAAAAGTCATTTCCTTCCTAGCCTCGCAGTCAAGTGCCCTTGGCGTTGATGGACCGATGCCCTTCCGAAAAGGGCGTTTTTTTTCAGCGACAAAGGTAAGGAGAAAACGAAGATAAAGGGTGGTAGCATGGCAAATCCAGTCGTGGCCATTGTCGGCCGTCCAAATGTAGGAAAATCGACGATTTTCAACCGTATTGTCGGGGAACGCATTTCCATCGTCGAAGACGTGCCTGGAGTGACGCGCGACCGCATTTACAGCCGAGCCGAATGGCTGAACCATTCGTTTTATTTGATCGATACCGGCGGCATTGACATTGGCGACGAGCCGCTGCTTGTGCAAATTCGCCAGCAGGCGGAAATCGCCATCGATGAGGCGGATGTCATCATCTTTATGACGAACGGCCGGGACGGTGTGACTGCGGCTGATGAAGAGGTGGCCAAGCTGCTCCGCCGGTCGAATAAGCCGGTTGTGCTCGCGGTGAACAAAATCGACAATCCGGAAATGCGTGATTTGATTTACGACTTTTACGCTCTGGGCTTTGGGGAGCCGTATCCGATTTCCGGAGCTCATGGGACAGGGCTTGGCGATTTGCTTGATGCTGTTGTCCGTCATTTTCCAAAGGGCGGTGGACAAGAGTATGAAGAAGACGTCATTAAGTTTTGCCTCATTGGCCGGCCGAATGTCGGCAAATCGTCGCTTGTCAACGCCATTTTAGGTGAGGAGCGGGTCATCGTCAGTGACATCGCCGGTACGACGAGGGACGCCGTCGACACCTCATTTGTGCGCGAAGGGCAGGAATATGTTATCATTGATACGGCAGGGATGCGCAAACGAGGGAAAATTTACGAAAGCACGGAAAAATATAGCGTCTTGCGCGCGTTAAGGGCCATTGAGCGCTCGGACGTCGTGCTTGTTGTGTTAAACGCTGAGGAAGGCATCATCGAGCAGGACAAAAAAATCGCCGGATACGCGCATGAAGCGGGTCGCGGTGTCATTCTTGTCGTCAATAAATGGGATGCGATTGAAAAGGACGACAAAACGATGGTCGAATTTGAGCGGAAGATTCGCGATCATTTTCCGTTTTTGGACTATGCGCCGATTTTGTTCGTATCGGCGAAAACGAAGCAGCGGTTGCATAAGCTCTTGCCGCTCGTCCGGCTTGTGAGCGACAATCATGCGATGCGCGTCCAGACAAATGTGCTCAATGAAGTCATCATGGATGCGGTGGCGATGAATCCGACGCCGACGCATAACGGGCGGCGTCTGAAAGTTTATTACATGACGCAAGTCGCCGTCAAACCGCCGACGTTTGTCGCGTTTGTCAACGACCCGGAACTGATGCATTTTTCATATGAACGGTTTTTGGAAAACCGCATCCGCGATGCATTCGGTTTTGAAGGCACGCCGATTAAAATCATCGCCCGCCCGCGGAAATAAGAAAAGCGGAGGCCGCGCGCCAAGCTCCCGAGGCAAAATGTTCTCCGCGCCGAGAAGTGCTTGCACTTCGAGGGCGGAGGTTATTTTGCGGAAGGGAGCTAGCGGCCGGAGCTAGACAGGAAGAAAAGCGGAGGCGAGCGGTTCGCCGCGACGGGCAAATGTTCTTCGCCTGGAGGGATTTACAATCCCGAAGGCGAAGGTTATTTGACCCCGAGCGGCGGCGAGCCGCAGCTAGACAGAAAGAAAAGCGGAGGCGCCGAGATTAGCTCTCGAAGCCAAATGTTCTTCACCCGCAGGGGGGCCTGCCCCCCGAGGGGGAAGGTTATTTGGCAGAAGAGAGCTAGGCGCCGCAGCTGGACAGAAAGAAAAGCGGAGGCCGCGCGCCCATCGGCGATACGCGTTGCGAGGCCGGCGAAGAGGCTCGAACCAAGGAAAGCTTGGTTCTGTGTGGGTGGTGTCACAGGAGCGTAAGCCATGTGTCGCCGCCGCGAAAGTCGGATGAACAGGAGCGAAGAGGAGGCGCGATTGCTATTTTTCAAGGTTGCGACAATCGGATAAAGGAAGTGGAAAACGATGGAGAACATCGCTGTATTGGGGGCTGGAAGCTGGGGAACGGCGTTGGCGCTCGTGCTGGCTGACAATGGACACCACGTCCGGCTCTGGGGTCATCGGACCGAGCAGATCAGCGAAATCAACGAAAAGCGGACAAATGAAAAATATTTGCCAGGCGTTCGCCTGCCGGACGCCATTATCGGCTATGACGACCTTTGCGCTGCGCTTGACGGCGTTGCGATCGTTGTGCTCGCCGTGCCGACTAAAGCGATCCGCTCGGTGCTTGCGGACGTGCGCGCCTGCTTGGCCAAGCCGATCACCATTGTTGCCGTCAGCAAAGGAATCGAACCAGGGACGCATAAGCGGGTGTCGGAAATGGTCGCCGAGGAAATGGGGGAATGGCTTGCAGATGTTGTCGTTCTCTCCGGGCCGAGCCATGCCGAGGAAGTCGTGCTCCGCCACCCGACGACCGTGGCGGTATCGTCGCCAAATATGGAAGCGGCGCGCCGCATTCAAGACATCTTTATGAACCATCACTATTTTCGCGTGTATACGAACCCGGATTTAATCGGCGTCGAAGTCGGCGGGGCGCTGAAAAATATCATCGCCTTGGCCGCCGGAATCAGCGACGGGCTTGGCTATGGGGATAACGCCAAAGCGGCCCTCATCACGCGCGGGCTCGCCGAGATTGCCCGCCTCGGCTGCGCCCTCGGCGCTAATCCGTTGACATTCGCTGGTTTGACGGGAGTCGGCGATTTGATTGTCACGTGCACGAGCGTCCATTCCCGCAACTGGAGGGCCGGCTACATGCTCGGCCAGGGAAAAAAGCTGGACGAGGTGCTTGAGAGCATGGGGATGGTCGTCGAAGGGGTGCGAACGACAAAAGCCGCCTATGAGCTGGCGAAAGAGCTTGGTGTGAAGATGCCGATCACCGAAGCTCTCTATGACGTATTGTTTGCGGGAAAAGACCCGAAAGAGGCGGTCGATTCGCTCATGGCGCGCGGAAAAAAAGAGGAAATGGATGACTTAAACAACATTTTTGCCGAACAAGAATGATGAAAATAGGCCAATGGCGGTACAAGTCGTCTTCGTTCTGCATACAATATGGCGAACCATCATCGGCTTGAGCTTCCGGAAGGGTATGAGGGGATGCTGAAGTAAAGAAAGCCCCGCTTTACTTCAGCTTTTTTTTTGCCAATGCTATAATTATAGTTGTCGAAAAAAAGGAGGAGCGTCCATGTCACCGGCGTTAGCGAAAATGTGGATCGCCATCGCCTCGATGGTGTTTATGTTTATTTCCGTCGGCTTCATTTACTTAAGCCGCTACAAAGTCAAGATGAAATGGCTTCGCTTTCTGTTGGCGCTCGTCGCCTACATTCTTTTGATTTTCGCCGGCATCATCATCATTTTCGTCGTATTCAGCGGACCGACACCGCAATAGGCAAAAAGGTGGGAAAGATGAAACGAATCGCTCGCTTGTTGTTGTCATGTATATGTTTGGCGCTGCTTTCCGGCTGCTTGTATCCACAAGAGCGGCTGAAACAAAACCAAATTCCTTACAAAGACCAAGTGGCGGCCGTCCAATCGGCGGTGGATGAGTACCGGAAGGCGACCGGCGGGCTTCTGCCGATTAAAACACGCGACATGAACACGCCGATGTATTTGAAGTATCCAGTCGATTTTCAAAAGCTCGTTCCCCGCTATATGCAGGAGCCGCCGGGAAACGCCTATGAAAGCGGGGGCGTCTTCCAGTATATGATCATCGATGCGGAAACGAACCCGACGGTCAAGCTGCTTGATCTGCGCTTAGCCGAACGCATCCGTGATCTGAAGCTGCGGCTTAGCATGTACACGGACAAGCATAAATATCCGCCGTTTCAAGACGTCGTTGCGCCGGGCGTATTTACGCTCGATTACAAAAAGCTCGGCTATAAAGAGCCGCCTTATGTCGTCAGCCCGTTTTCCGGCAACAACTTGCCGTTTGTCATCGACGGGAATGGAGAAATTTACATTGACTACCGTTCTGATTTGTATGCGGCGTTGAAAAAATATCCGCACCACTACAAGCCGGGTGACGATATTCGCTCGATTTTGACCGACCATTCGCTGTTTGTGCCGGCGTATTCGTTGCCCTATACGATCGACGCCAAGACGAATGAACCGATTTTTTTTACAAAATGAGTCATCTTCCCTTCTCTAGGAAAATACATTCTAGAGAAGGGATTTTTTCTATTTTAGTCATAACCGAATCGGACAACATCATATGCATATAGTGTCCGACTATGCTAGCTCATTCCACTGTTTCTTATAACGACCGAAGGACTGGAGGGGAGTTATTTGGAAAAGGTCGATATTTTTAAAGATATCGCCGAGCGGACCGGCGGCGACATTTATTTAGGGGTCGTCGGCGCCGTCCGCACCGGAAAATCGACGTTTATTAAACGGTTTATGGAGTTGGTCGTGATTCCGAACATTAAAAACGAAGCCGATAAAGCGCGCGCCCAAGATGAACTGCCGCAAAGCGCCGCCGGCAAGACGATCATGACGACAGAACCGAAGTTCGTGCCAAACCAGGCGGTGACGGTGAAAGTGGATGAGGGTCTTGAAGTCAACATCCGTCTTGTCGACTGCGTCGGCTACGCCGTGCCCGGCGCAAAAGGGTATGAAGACGAAAACGGGCCGCGGATGATCCACACGCCTTGGTATGAAGAGCCGATCCCGTTCCAAGAGGCGGCGGAAATCGGGACAAGAAAAGTCATCCAAGAACATTCGACGATTGGAGTCGTCATTACGACGGACGGCACGATCGGGGAAATTCCGCGCCAAGACTATGTCGAAGCGGAAGAACGGGTCATTAGCGAGCTCAAAGAAGTCGGCAAGCCGTTCATTATGATCGTCAACACCGTTCGGCCGCACCATCCGGAAACCGAGGCGCTTCGCCGCGAGCTCGCCGAAAAGTACGACATTCCGGTGCTCGCCATGAGCGTGGAAAGCATGCGCGAAGCCGACGTGTATAACGTGCTTCGTGAAGCATTATATGAATTCCCGGTGCTTGAAGTGAACGTCAACTTGCCGAGCTGGGTGATGGTGCTGCGCGAAGATCATTGGCTGCGCGAAAGCTATCAAGAAGCGGTGCGCGACACCGTCAAAGACATCAAACGGCTGCGCGACGTCGACCGGGTTGTGCAGCAGTTTGCCGAGTACGATTTCATCGAAAAAGCGGCGCTTGCCGGCATCGAAATGGGGCAAGGGATCGCCGAAATTGACTTGTATGCACCGGATGAGCTGTACGATCAAATTTTAAAAGAAATCGTCGGCGTCGAGATTCGCGGCAAAGACCATCTGCTTCAGCTCATGCAAGACTTCGCCCATGCGAAAGCGGAATATGACCAAATCGCCGACGCGCTGAAAATGGTCAAACAAACCGGCTACGGCATCGCTGCGCCCGCTTTGTCTGACATGAGTCTTGACGAACCGGAAATCATCCGCCAAGGGTCGCGCTTTGGCGTCCGTTTGAAAGCTGTGGCGCCGTCGATTCATATGATCAAAGTTGACGTCGAATCGGAGTTTGCACCGATCATTGGCACGGAAAAGCAAAGCGAAGAGCTCGTCCGCTATTTAATGCAAGACTTCGAAGACGATCCGCTGTCGATTTGGAACTCTGACATTTTCGGCCGCTCGCTCAGCTCCATCGTCCGTGAAGGCATCCAAGCGAAACTTGCGCTCATGCCGGAAAACGCCCGCTACAAGCTGAAAGAAACGCTTGAGCGCATCATCAACGAAGGCTCCGGCGGCCTCATCGCGATTATTTTATAGAAAAGCGGAGGCCGCGCGCAAGCTCCCGAGGCAAAATGTTCTCCGCCCGCAGAAGTGCTTGCACTTCGAGGGCGGAGGTTATTTTGCGGAAGGGAGCTAGCGGCCGCAGCTAGACAGAAAGAAAAGCGGAGGCCGCGCGCCAAGCTCCCGACAAGGGAGCTTTTTTTGATGCCATTTTTTCAGTTGCTAAGCGGCAAAGGGAAAAAATCGCCAAAACCCTTGAGAAATCAGGATTGGCACTTGATTATAGGCATGGCGTTATGGTAATCTTTTATCTGAAATCGTTGTTTTGGTGAAATATGCCTAAAATTGGCCGTTTTTGCGAAAAAAGATGTTGAATTTCCGCGGTCAATTGGTTAAGATTAGGCATGTCACCGCCTGTTGGCGGGAAGAAGGCGGCTTTCCTCGCCCTTGGCTTCGTTTGCGCCCGGCGAAAACAGGAGGAGCCCAAACTGTTGGGAAGGGGCTTCAGCCGGCGGCATAGGCGCATCTCCTGCGGACTGTCGCGAGGCAAACATAGAATGATTGGCTGCGCCGGCGCGGCGCGCGGGCCTTCTTGCCGCTGGAATTGGATGTCTATGTATAGAAAAGCAGAAAAGTGTGCACAAATGGTAGTAAACAAGACCAGCCCCTTGGGAGGAGGTGAATGGCATGAACAAAACGGAATTGATCAACGCGGTCGCTGAAACAAGCGGTCTTTCCAAAAAAGATGCGACAAAAGCCGTTGATGCGGTGTTTGATTCGATTACAGAAGCGCTGCGAAAAGGCGATAAAGTGCAATTAATCGGTTTTGGAAACTTTGAAGTGCGCGAGCGCGCCGCCCGGAAAGGACGCAACCCGCAAACGGGCGAAGAAATGGAAATTCCGGCAAGCAAAGTTCCTGCATTCAAACCGGGCAAAGCATTGAAAGATGCCGTCAAGTAAGCCTACATAGCAGGAGCGCAGGAGGGAAGGGCAGGTGATCCACCGGCCCTTCTTTTTTGTTTTTTTTGGCTCCCTATGCTAGAATCGGATTACATGCAGCTTTTATGATGCAGGAGGATGTTGTTTGTATGCCAGAGATCAATTTTGCGCAAATTGAATATGCGGTCCGCCTCATTCTTGAGGCGATCGGGGAAGATCCAAACCGCGAAGGGCTCGTCGATACGCCGAAGAGGGTGGCGAAAATGTACGCCGAGGTGTTCGCTGGGCTGCAGGAAGACCCAAAGCAGCACTTTCAAACCGTATTCAGCGAGGAACATGAGGAGCTTGTGCTCGTCAAAGATATTCCGTTTTATTCGATGTGCGAACACCACTTAGTGCCGTTTTTTGGCGCTGCCCACGTCGCCTATATTCCGCGGGAAGGGAAAGTGACCGGGCTGAGCAAGCTCGCTCGAGCCGTTGAGGCGGTGGCGCGCCGCCCGCAGCTGCAAGAGCGCATCACGGCAACGATCGCTGATTCGATCGTCGAGGCGCTTGAGCCGCATGGGGTGATGGTCGTCGTTGAGGCGGAGCATATGTGCATGACGATGCGCGGGGTGAAAAAACCGGGGTCCAAAACAGTGACGACAGCGGTGCGCGGCGTGTTTGAAACAGATGCCAACGCCCGCGCTGAAGTGCTTTCGTTAATCAAAGCGTAAGGAGGGAAGAGGATGTACACAAACAGCGATTTTGTCGTCATTAAAGCGCTCGAAGACGGGGTGAACGTCATCGGGCTGACGCGCGGCGCGGACACAAGATTTCACCATTCGGAAAAGCTTGACAAAGGCGAAGTGTTGATTGCTCAGTTCACGGAACATACGTCGGCGATCAAAGTGAGAGGAAAAGCGTATATTCAAACGCGCCACGGTGTGGTTGAATCGGAAGGGAAAAAGTAAACCAGCAAATTTCTAGCAAACTAGAGCGTTTTCGACAAAATTATGTTATAATGGAGTCCGTCATGGCGGTGCGGATATTTTTTGGGGGACAAGGGTGAGAAGAGTGAATGACATCATGGTGAAATTGTCGTCATTGAAGGAACAAATCGAACGGCTGCTTGACCATCCGTATTTGCGCGCGCATGTGCCGGCGCCGGCTGTTGATGAAGACCGGCTGCTGCTTTCGCTGTCGATGATGACTGATGCTCCGGCGGCGCCAAATGAGCCGGACCGGTGCATCATCGCCATGATGCTCATGCAAATCGCCCTTGACACCCATGATCAGGTGACAGACCGCGGCGGCGATTTGCGGACGCGGCAGCTTGTCGTTTTGGCCGGCGACTTGTACAGCGGGCTTTATTACGACTTGCTGGCGCGCTCGGGCGATGTTGCGCTCATCCGTTTGTTCGCCGAAGCGGTCCGCGAGATGAATGAGCAAAAAGTGCGGCTGTATGAAAAAAAGGTGGAGCGGATCGAGACGCTGTTCGCCGCGGTCGGCACGATCGAGTCGGCGTTGCTTGCGAAGCTTGCCGAGCGCATCGGGGCGCCGCAATGGGGGCGATTTTCCGGCCATTACTTGCTGTTGCGGCGCTTGCTGCTCGAGCAGGAAGCGTTCGTCCGCACGGGGTCATCCATGCTGTTTGAGCAAATGGCGCATATCGCCTTTCCATGGGCCAAAGGGCTGACGAAAGAACAAAGGCGGCATTTGCTTCGCCTTTGCGAGCGTTATATTGACCATTGCAAGGAAGCGCTGCTGGCGGCGAATTTGCCGATGAACGACCTGCTGCGGTTTCGCATGGCGGAACTTGCCGGCGGATTTCAAGCCATCGTCAAAAAGTCGGTGGAAGAAGGGTAGAACGATGCATCAATCGAAAGAAGAGCGAGTCCATCGCGTATTTGAAAAAATTTCTGCACATTATGACCGGATGAATTCTGTCATCAGCTTCCGCCGCCATTTGAAATGGCGCGAAGACGTCATGCGGAGGATGAATGTGCAAAAAGGGAAAAGGGCGCTCGACGTTTGCTGCGGAACGGCCGACTGGGCGATCGCGCTGGCTGAGGCGGTCGGGCCGGAGGGGGAAGTGTACGGCCTTGACTTCAGCGAAAACATGCTGAAAGTCGGCGAACAAAAGGTGAAGGCGCGCGGCCTCGGCAATGTCAAGCTCATTCACGGCAACGCCATGCAGCTGCCGTTTCCCGACAATTCGTTCGATTATGTGACGATAGGCTTTGGCTTGCGCAACGTTCCTGATTATATGACGGTGCTGAAGGAAATGCACCGCGTCACCAAGCCGGGCGGCATGACCGTCTGTCTGGAAACGTCGCAGCCGACGCTGTTTGGCTTCCGCCAGCTTTACTATTTTTATTTTCGGTTTATTATGCCGCTGTTTGGCAAGCTGTTGGCGAAAAGCTATGAGGAATACTCGTGGCTGCAGGAATCGGCGCGCGAATTTCCAGGGCGGGACGAGCTGGCCGAGATGTTCCGCGAAGCCGGTTTCGTCGATGTCGAGGTCAAACCGTACACGTTCGGCGTAGCGGCCATGCATTTAGGCTATAAACGATGAGTCAAGGTGAACACCATGAAGTTAAAGGCGATGTATTCGTTTTTAAGCGATGATTTGGCGGCGGTCGAAGAGGAGCTGGAGCGGACGGTCCGATCCGAATACGGGCCGCTCGGGGAAGCGGCGCTCCATTTATTGCAAGCGGGCGGAAAGCGGATCCGTCCCGTTTTTGTCTTGCTGGCTGCCCGATTTGGCCGGTATGATTTCGAGCGGGTGAAACATGTCGCTGTCGCGCTTGAGTTGATTCATATGGCATCGCTCGTTCACGACGATGTCATCGATGACGCCGACGTGCGCCGCGGCCGGCCGACGATCAAAGCGAAGTGGAGCAACCGCTTTGCCATGTATACAGGCGATTACCTCTTCGCCCGTTCGCTTGAGCGGATGGCGGAGCTTGACAGCCCCCGCGCTCATCAAGTGCTGGCGAAAACGATCGTTGAAGTGTGCCACGGGGAAATCGAGCAAATTAAAGACAAATACCGGTTTGACCAGCCGCTTCGCACGTACTTGCGGCGCATCCGCCGCAAAACGGCGCTATTGGTCGCCGCGAGCTGCCAGCTCGGCGCCCTGGCCGCCGGCGCGCCCGAGACGGTGGCCAATCGGCTGTATTGGTTCGGCCATTACGTCGGCATGTCGTTTCAAATTACCGATGATATTCTCGACTTCACCGGCACGGAAGAGCAGCTCGGCAAGCCGGCTGGAAGCGACTTGCAGCAAGGAAACGTCACCCTCCCCGTGCTGTATGCCCTTTGTGATGAACAGGTGCGGGCAAAAATTACGGCCGTCAACGCGGACACGGATGCCGAGGAGATGGCGGCGGTGCTAGCGGCCATTAAACAGACGGACGCCATCGAACGATCGTATGCGCTAAGCGATCGCTATTTGGAAAAGGCGCTCCGCCTGCTTGGCGAGCTGCCGGCCAACGAAGCGCGCACGCTGCTTCATGATCTCGCCCTCTATATTGGGAAAAGGGATTATTAGCGCTTTCAAGGACGCTGTTGCCAACGGCGGAAAACAATGATACTATGATGGGTGGGAATCCGTTTCCCAGTACATACGACAGTAGAGGTGGAGAGCGAATGGCAGAACGGACATTCATCATGGTGAAACCGGACGGGGTTCAGCGCAATTTGATCGGCGAGATTGTCGCCCGTTTTGAAAAAAAAGGCTTCCAGCTTGTCGGCGCGAAGCTGATGCAAGTGTCGCGCGAACTCGCTGAGCAACATTACGCTGAACATAAGGAGCGCCCGTTTTTCGGCGAGCTTGTCGACTTTATCACCTCGGGGCCAGTGTTTGCAATGGTGTGGGAGGGCGAGAACGTGATCGCGGCCGCCCGGCAAATGATGGGGAAAACGAATCCGCAGGAGGCTGCCCCTGGCACGATCCGCGGCGATTTCGGCTTGACGGTCGGCAAAAACGTTATCCACGGCTCCGACTCGCCGCAAAGCGCCAAACGCGAAATCAGCTTGTTCTTTAAAGAAGAAGAGCTCGTCAGCTATTCCAAACAGATCAATGCATGGCTGTACTGATGCGAAGACCGGCCGCCATTCGGCCGGTTTTTGCCGTTTTTGTACATTGACAGGGGAGAGGAACAGGCGACGATGGACGATTATGCGCAGTTCATTGCCAAAGTGAAGCGAAAAACAGGCATTGACTTATCGCTATATAAGGAAGCCCAGATGAGGCGGCGTTTGGCGTCGTTGTACATGAAAAAAGGGCTAAAGAGCTTTGCCGAGCTGTTTGCAGCGATGGAAAAAGAGCCGGCGCTATGGCATGAATGCTTGGATCGGATGACGATCAACGTCTCGGAGTTTTACCGGAACGCCAAGCGTTGGGAGGTGCTTGAGCACACCATTTTGCCGCGGCTATTGGCGGAAAACCCGCGCCCGAACGTGTGGAGCGCTGCCTGCTCAACCGGCGAGGAGCCGTATACGCTCGCGATGGTGCTCGCAAAACGATTGCCGCTTCACCGCGTGTCGGTGTTGGCGACCGACATTGACGACAATGCGCTCGCCCGCGCGCGCCTCGGTTTGTACAGCGAACGGTCGCTTGTAGAGCTGCCCGAGGAAATGAGAAAAAAGTTTTTTACGAAAGAAGGCGAGTATTATAAAATAGACGAAAAGATTAAACAAACGGTCAAGTTTCAAAAGCACAACTTGCTCGCGGATCCGTTTCCGCGCAACATGGATTTGATCGTCTGCCGCAACGTGCTCATTTATTTTACGGAAGAGGCGAAGCGGATGCTGTATCGCAAATTTCACGACGCGCTCCGGACGGGAGGCGTGCTGTTTGTCGGCAGCACCGAGCAGATTTTCAATCCCGGCCTGTACGGTTTTGAAGTTGAAGAGACGTTTTTTTACCGAAAAAAATAGCTCGCGCCGGCTTCTTTTTTTCCTGAAACTATATAAGTTGCAATAAAGATTTTCCGATTGTTCGATTCTGTTTTCCTTCATAACAAGTCATTTTGATAGAATGCAGCGGGCGCTCTACTGGATGTAAAACAAAGTTTCAACTTATATATTTTCATTTTTCGAATTTATGATATATTTTTACTTAAACGCGTTAAAGACCTGAAGGGAGAGACAAACATGCGGTATTTGACGGCAGGGGAATCGCATGGGCCGCAATTGACGGCCATTTTGGAAGGAGTGCCGGCCGGGCTTGAGCTGCGCGCCGAGCACATCAATAAAGAGCTGGCGCGCCGGCAAAAAGGATACGGACGCGGCCGCCGCATGCAGATTGAAAAAGATGAAGTGAAAATCACAGGCGGCGTTCGGCACGGGAAAACGCTCGGCTCGCCGATTGCGCTCGTTGTCGAGAATCGCGATTTTAAACATTGGCAAACGATTATGGCGGTTGAGCCGATTGATGACGAAGCGGAAGTGAAGCGGAAAGTGACGCGTCCGCGCCCAGGGCATGCCGATTTAAACGGCGCCCTGAAATACGGACATCGCGATATGCGCAACGTGCTGGAGCGCTCGTCGGCGCGTGAAACGACGGTGCGCGTGGCGGCTGGAGCGGTGGCGAAACGCATTTTGGAGGAGGTCGGCATCCGCGTCGCCGGGCATGTCATCGAAATCGGCGGCGTGCGCGCAAAGAAGCTCGATTATCGTTCGCTTGAAGAATTGCAGGCAGTGACGGAAGAATCACCGGTGCGCTGCTTTGACCCGGAGGCGGGGCAAAAAATGATGGAAGCGATCGATTGGGCGAAGAAAAACGGTGATTCGATCGGCGGCATCGTTGAGGTGATCGTTGAAGGCGTTCCGGCCGGAGTCGGCAGCTACGTCCATTACGACCGAAAGCTTGATGCGAAAATCGCGGCCGCGATCGTCAGCATCAACGCGTTTAAAGGCGTTGAATTCGGGATCGGCTTTGAGGCGGCGCGCCGCCCGGGAAGCGAAGTGCACGATGAAATCATTTGGAGCCCAGAACAAGGCTTTTCGCGCCGGACGAACCGGGCGGGCGGCTTTGAAGGCGGGGTGACGACCGGGATGCCGATCGTCGTGCGCGGAGTGATGAAGCCGATCCCGACGCTGTACAAGCCGCTTCAAAGCGTGGATATCGAGACGAAAGAGCCGTTTGCGGCAAGCATTGAGCGATCGGACAGCTGCGCCGTGCCGGCGGCGAGCGTCGTCGCTGAGGCCGTTGTCGCCTGGGAAGTGGCGGCGGCGATCGTTGAGCAGTTTGGGCAGGATCGGATGGACTTGATTAAGGAAAATGTGGAACGCGCCCGCCGCTATGCAAAGGAGTTTTGACGATGATCGAACGGACGATTGAAACGGCGACGAAGCGCTATCCGCTTCTTCTGGGCGATGGGGCGGCCCGCGTGCTGCCAAGCTTGCTTCGGTCGCTCTCCTGTCCGCCAGGGACAAAACTTTTCATCGTTACCGACGATACTGTGGCGCCTCTTTATTTGGATGAGGTGCGGGCGTTGCTCGCCGCCGCTGAGTATGACGTGTACGCCTACGTCATTCCAAGCGGGGAGGCGGCCAAGTCATTTGATCATTATTACGCTTGCCAGACAGCGGCATTGCAGTGCGGCCTCGACCGCCGCTCGGTCATCATTGCGCTTGGCGGCGGCGTTGTCGGCGATTTGGCTGGGTTTGTCGCCGCCACCTATATGCGCGGCATCCGTTACATTCAAATGCCGACGACACTCTTGGCCCATGACAGCGCCGTCGGCGGCAAAGTCGCCATCAACCATCCGCTCGGCAAAAATATGATCGGCGCCTTCCACCAGCCGGAAGCAGTTGTGTATGACACCTCCTTTTTGCGCACGCTGCCCGAACGCGAGCTTCGGTCCGGGTTTGCCGAGGTGATCAAACATGCGCTGATCCGCGATCGCTGCTTTTACGACTGGCTGCGCGCGGAAATCAAGACGCTCGCCGACTTGCGCGGCGAGAAACTCGCCTATTGCATTGAAAAGGGCATTGACATTAAGGCGTCCGTCGTGCGTGAGGATGAAAAAGAAACCGGGGTGCGCGCCCATTTGAATTTCGGCCATACGCTCGGCCATGCGCTGGAAAGCGAGTTAGGCTACGGCGCGCTCACTCACGGGGAGGCGGTTGCGGTTGGCATGCTGTTTGCCGTCTTTGTCAGCGAACGGTTTTACGGCCGGTCGTTCGCTGAGCATCGATTGGCCGACTGGTTCGCCGGATACGGCTTCCCGGTGTCGCTGCCGACAACGGTTCAGACGCCCCGCCTGCTTGAGAAGATGAAAGGCGACAAAAAAGCGTACGCCGGAACAGTGCGGATGGTGCTTCTCTGTGAGATCGGCGACGTGGAAGTGGTGGAACTCGAAGACGACAACCTGCTCACGTGGCTGGACGAGTTTGCCAGACAGGGGGGAAAAGAATGATTCGCGGCATTCGCGGAGCGATTACAGTGGATCGAAATGACGCCGAGGAAATCGTGGCGGCAACGGAAACGTTGCTTCGTGAAATGATCCGCGCAAACGATGTCGCCGCTTCTGATGTGTCGTTTGTGCTCATTTCCGTCACCGACGACATCACCGCCGCGTTTCCGGCGCAGGCGCTGCGCCGTTTGGACGGCTGGACATATGTGCCGGTCATGTGCACGAGGGAAATTCCGGTGCCCGGTTCATTGCCGCGCTGCATTCGCGTCATGATGACGGTGGCGACTGAGAAACAGCAAGAAGAGATCTGCCACGTGTATTTAAAAGGGGCGGTCGTGCTGCGCCCGGATTTGTCGTTGACAAAAAAAACAGAAATGTAATATAGTTAAAATAACCTCTTTGCCCCCTGAGACATCGGGGGCGTTAGAAGTGGAGCGAGAGCAGAGAGCGAGCGTAGGGTAGATGAGAATGAGCGAGTTTAGCTGAGGTGAGCGTTTTTTCATTCGCCGACATCTGCCCAAAGACGGTCGTCTTTGGGCGTTTTATTTTCCCTCTCTTTTTTCGCCTCATAAACCCTCATTCTCCGCCCGCTGATCATGAAGGGAGGAGAAGTGATGTCTGCTGATGGGCTGGCCGCTTTTTTGGCGGAAGCGAACGAATTTCGAACCATCCCGATTGTGCGCAAATTTGTAGCCGATGTCATTGAGCCGCTCGGCGTGTTTGCCAATTTGCGCGAGGAAGCCGTGTTTTTGCTTGAAAGCAAGGATGACGAATCGCCGTGGGCGCGCTATTCGTTCATCGGTGTGGCGCCGTTTTTGACGCTGGAGAGCGAAACCGGCGAAACGTTTTCGGTGAAAGACGAAAACGGGAACGAACAAATCACCGCACCGACGCTGAAAGAAGCGTTTCAATGGGTCGAGCGGACGCTTGCCGTCAAGCCGCTTGCCGAGACGGTGCCGTTTACAGGCGGTGCAGTTGGGTTTTTAGGCTACGATTTCATTTCCGCCATCGAAAAAGTGCCGCGCCACAAAAACCGCGATGTGCCTATGAAGACGGCCTATTTCGTGTTTTGTGAATCGCTGTTTGCGTTTGACCAAAAAAAGCGTGAGTTGCTCGTCATTCACTATATTCGGTTGAGCGGCAACGAAACGGAGGAAGAGAAAATCGAAGCGTACCGCGCGGCCGAACGGCGCATGGCCGATCTCGCGGCGAAAGCGGCCCGCCCTCAAGCCGAGCAGCCGCTCTTGCCGGCGGAAAGCGAATCGGGGCGGACCGCCTCGTTTGCCAAAGCGGTGTCCAACTATGACAAAAAACAGTTTTTGCGCGATGTGGAGGCCGTGAAACGGTACATCGCGGCCGGCGATGTGTTTCAAGCGGTTCTGTCGCAGCGCTTCTGCGTGCCGGTTCAAGCCGGAGGCTTTGCCATTTATCGGCTGCTCCGATACATCAACCCGTCGCCGTACATGTTTTATTTCCAGCTTGACGGTGTGGAAATTGTCGGCAGTTCGCCGGAAAAACTGATTCAAGTGCACCGTCGGCGCGTTGAAATCGATCCGATTGCCGGCACACGGCGGCGCGGCCGATCGCCGGAGGAAGACGAGAGGCTGGCTGATGAGCTGTACCACGACCCGAAAGAACGGGCTGAGCATTATATGCTTGTCGATTTGGCGCGCAACGACATCGGCCGGGTCGCCAAGTACGGAACGGTCGAGGTGCCGGTGTTGCTTCAGATCGGCAAGTTTTCACACGTGATGCACTTAATTTCCAAGGTCGTCGGTGAACTGGACGACAACGTCCACCCGATCGATGCACTCCTTGCCGCCTTTCCGGCTGGAACGGTGAGCGGGGCGCCGAAAGTGCGGGCGATGCAAATTTTGCAGGAACTCGAGCCGACAGCGAGGGGGCTGTATGCCGGAGCGATTGCCTATATCGGGTTTGATGGCAACATCGATTCGTGCATCGCCATCCGGACAGCGGTCGTGAAAGACGGCTATGCCTATGTGCAAGCCGGCGCCGGCATTGTCGCCGACTCCGTTCCGGAACTGGAGTGGAAAGAGACGCGCAATAAGGCGAGCGCCTTGATGAATGCGATTGAACAAGCGGAACGACTATTTGCTAAAGGGGAGAGGGCCGTATGTTGAAGCAGCTGCTTGTAAAATGTGCGGAAGGGAAAGCGTTGACGGAAGACGAAGCGTATGCGGCGATGAATATCATCATGTCCGGCGAGGCGACAGACAGTCAAATCGCAAGTCTGTTGTCCATGCTCCGCCTGCGCGGAGAGACAGTCGATGAGCTCGTCGGATTTGTGCGGGCGATGCGCGACCGGATGACTGCCATTGAGGCTAGTGATGATGTCATCGATACGTGCGGTACGGGCGGCGATGGGGCGGCGACATTCAACGTTTCCACCGCCGCGGCGATCGTCATTTCATCGCTTGGCGTCAAAGTCGCCAAGCACGGCAACCGCGCTGTTTCGTCAAAAAGCGGCAGCGCTGATGTGCTCGAGCGGATCGGCATCGACATTCAAACGTCGCCGTCGGCCGCCAAACAGGCGTTGGAAACGAAAGGGCTGGCGTTTTTGTTCGCCCCGCTCTATCACGCGGCGATGAAACACGCCGCCGGGCCGCGGAAGGAAATCGGTTTCCGCACCGTTTTCAACTTGATCGGCCCGCTCGCCAATCCGGCGCGCTGCAAGCGGCAAGTCGTCGGCGTCTATTCGACCTGCTACGCTGAGAAATTGGCGGAGGCGATGCGCCGCCTCGGCTCGGAACATGTGTTGTTTGTCACCGGGCGCGATGGGCTTGATGAATGCAGCATCGCTGCAGAAACGGATGTCGTGGAGTTGAAAGACGGTGCGATCCGCCGCTTTGTCATCGCACCAGAAGACGCCGGCTTGCCGCGCGGCGAGCTTGCCGATGTGCAAGTGCGCGATCCGGAAGAGAGCGCCGCGCTTCTTGAGGCGGTGATGGCGGGAACAGCGCCGGAGAGCGCCATCAATATCGTTGCGCTGAACGCCGGCGCCGCCCTGTATGCCGCCGGCAAAGCCGAAACGATTGCCGAAGGAGTGGCGATGGCGAAAGAGGCCATTTTGTCCAAAACCGCATACGAACAACTGCAACGCCTGCGGGCGAAGGAAGTGGTTCATGATGCTTGAGCAAATTTTAGCAGCCAAACGGGAAGAAGTGGAAACGTTGACGCTGCCGGCGCCATTGCCAGAGCGAAAGCGCCGGCCATTTGCGGCGGCGCTCCGTCGGCCGCGGCGGATGCTTGGCTTGATCGCTGAAGTGAAAAAAGCATCGCCGTCAAAAGGCATCATTCGCCCGGATTTTGACCCGGTGGCCATCGCGAAAGCATATGAGCGCGCCGGTGCCGACGCGATCAGCGTGCTGACGGATGAACGGTATTTCCAAGGGCATCGCCGCTATTTGCGAGCGGTGAAAGAAGCGGTTAACGTTCCCGTGCTGCGCAAAGATTTCATCATCGATCGGCGGCAAGTCGAGGAAAGCGTCCGACTCGGGGCGGATGCGATTTTATTGATCGGCGAGGCGCTCCCGCCGGAAACGCTCGAGGAGCTCTATCATGAAGCGTACAGCTTGGGGCTCGAATGTCTGGTCGAGGTGCATGCGAAAGAGACGCTCGAGCGGATTTTCGATCGGTTTACGCCGGAGATCGTCGGCATCAACAACCGCGACTTGCATACCTTTGTGACAACACTTGAGGCGACCAAAACGCTCGCTCCGCTCATCCCGCCATCGTGCGTCATCGTCAGCGAAAGCGGGATCGGTTCCTTCAATGATGTGAAGACGGTCAAATCGTACGGAGCGCAGGCCATGCTCGTCGGCGAGTCGCTCATGCGCCAAGATGATGTGGAGCGAGCGGTCTACCGGCTGTTTGGGGAGGAAGATGGGGATGATTCGAATTAAATATTGCGGCAACCGTTCGGCTGAAGACGTGCAGGCCGCTATCGCGAGCGGGGCTGATTACCTCGGCTTTATTTTCGCCGAAAGCAGGCGGAACGTCTCTCCGAGTGAAGTGCAGCAATGGCTTGAGCCCCATAAGCTTGGCGCAAAGCAGCTTGTCGGCGTCTTTGTCAACGCCCCCGTTAGGCGGATCGCCGCTGTCGCCGCCGAGCTGCCGCTTCATGTCATCCAATGCCACGGCCGTGAAACGCCGGCGGAGCTGGCGGCGGTGAAAGAGGCGGTGCCGCTTTCCGTCTGGAAGGCGATCCACCATGGCGACGGTGCGCTTGCGGCGATGAGGCAGTACGCTGGCATTGCCGATGGCTACGTCGTTGACAGCCGCGCCGCCGGCGCCTGGGGGGGGACGGGCGTCGCTTTTGATTGGGAGGCGGTGCCGCACTATTTGGAAGAGGCGGCCCGCCAAGGCGTGCCGTGCTTCATCGCCGGCGGCATCACTCCGGACAATATCGAGCGGCTGCTTGTCTACCGCCCGGATGGCATCGATATCAGCAGCGGCATTGAAACGGACGGACGCAAAGATCCAACGAAGATGAAACAAATCGAAGAAAAAATAAAACATCACGGGTGTCGATGATCCGTTATGTACGAAAAAACAGAGAATGATATGGCTGAACACAATTTTCTGCCTCTTCCCTCGAACAAGAACGCCGGCGGGCGAATGACATTTGCCCGCAAAGCGTTCATTGTTCGAGGAGGGCATGCGGCAGCATGCCCGGTCGGCAAGCGAACCGCTTGCCGACTACGGCAGAAAAGCTCGGACTAGAGCCTTCTCAACAGACTTTTTATTGGTTCATCAACACGCCTGATAAAAAAATAACAAAACGAAGGGCCAAAAGACGGCGCTGACGCTCGGACGATGAACAAACGCAGGCACTTTGAAGAAATGCGGCTCTTCGTCTTTCAACTTTTATGAAGAAGAAGGTGGGGTTAGATGATGGAACGCGTTCCGAATGAATACGGCCGGTTTGGCGATTTCGGCGGCAAGTTTGTCCCTGAGACGCTCATGCTTCCGCTTGAGGAAATCGAAGCGGAGCTTGACAAAGCGCTTGCCGATGAATCGTTCAAACAAGAATACATCCGCATTTTGCAGCATTACTCCGGTCGCCCGACCCCGCTCACGTTCGCGCCGAATTTGACACGGCAAGTCGGCGGCGCGAAAATTTATTTAAAGCGCGAAGATTTAAACCATACGGGCGCCCATAAAATCAACAACGCGATCGGCCAGGCGCTTTTGGCAAAACGGATGGGCAAGAAAAAGCTGATCGCTGAAACCGGAGCCGGCCAGCACGGCGTCGCCGCGGCGACGGTGGCCGCCCATTTCGGCATGGATTGCATCGTTTTTATGGGCGAAGAAGACATCAAGCGGCAGGAGCTGAACGTGTTTCGCATGAAGCTGTTGGGCGCCGAAGTCGTGCCGGTGTCAAGCGGCAACCGAACGTTGAAAGATGCGACGAACGAAGCAATTCGCTATTGGGTCGCCCACTGCGACGACCATTTTTACATGATCGGCTCGGTCGTCGGTCCGCATCCGTACCCGAAAATGGTGCGCGAGTTTCAGCGCGTGATTGGCGATGAAGCGAAAGAACAGTTTCTCGCCCGTGAAGGGAAGCTGCCGGATGTCATCGTTGCCTGCGTCGGCGGCGGCAGCAACGCCATCGGCATGTTTTACCCGTTTTTGCAAGATGACGTCCGCCTCGTCGGCGTCGAGGCGGCCGGCAAAGGGATCGACACTCCGCACCATGCGGCGACAATCACAAAAGGGACGAAAGGGGTCATACACGGGGCGATGACCTACCTGTTGCAAGACGAGTACGGACAAATTCTCGAACCGTATTCGATCTCAGCCGGCCTTGATTACCCCGGCGTCGGCCCGGAACATGCGTATTTGGCGAGCATTGGCCGCGTCCGCTACGAAAGCGCGACCGATGACGAGGCCGTCGCTGCGTTTCAATTGTTGGCGCAAACGGAAGGCATCATTCCGGCCATCGAGTCGGCCCATGCGGTGGCGAAAGCCGTCGAGCTCGCCCGCGAGATGCCGCCGGATGAAACGGTGCTCATTTGCCTGTCCGGCCGCGGAGATAAAGATGTGCAAACGATGATGCGCCATCTTGGTGCGAGGGAAGGTGAAGACATTGCCACTGTCCGTTAATCCGCCGCTATTTATCCCGTTTATCGTTGCCGGTGATCCGGCTCCCGATGTGACGATCGATCTCGCCTTGGCGCTTGAGGAGGCCGGCGCTGACATATTGGAGCTTGGCGTGCCGTACTCCGACCCGCTCGCTGACGGACCGACGATTCAACGCGCCGCCGCAAGGGCGCTTGACGGGGGCATGACGCTGCCGAAAGCCATTCAGCTTATTGGCGAGATGCGAAAAAAAGGGGTAAACATTCCGATTATTCTCTTTACGTATTACAATCCTGTGTTACAATTAGGAGAAGAATCCTTTTTTGCTTTAGCGCGGGAAAATGGCGCCGACGGCGTGCTCATTCCCGATTTGCCGTTTGAGGAAAGCGGTCCGCTCCGCGAACTTGGCGAACGGTTTGGTCTCCCGCTCATTTCGCTTGTTGCGCCGACGTCGAAGCAGCGGATCGAGCGGATCGCTTCGGCGGCGCAAGGGTTTTTGTATTGCGTCTCCTCGCTAGGCGTTACAGGCGTGCGTGAGACGCTGCCGGAGACGCTCGGCGATTTCCTCCGCGAAGTGAAGCGGCATAGCCGCGTCCCGGTCGCCGTCGGCTTTGGCATTTCGGCGCCGGAGCAAGTCGCGATGTTGAAAGAGGTGTGCGACGGCGTTGTCGTCGGCAGCGCGCTCGTGCAAAAAGTCGAGCAGCTGGCTCCGAGGTTGCAGGCGCCGGACGAAAGGGAAGCGGCCGTCGCCGAGTTTGCTGCCTACGCCCGTTCGCTTGCCGCGCCGCTTCGAGAAGCCTATTCTTCGCGCTAAAAGTTCCGAATTGAAGGAGTTGGCGACAATCATGCAAGTAAAGGAATCGCTCCGGGGTCTTTCTCCGTACCAGCCGGGAAAATCGATCGAAGAAGTCAAGCGGGAATATGGCTTGCCTGAGATTATCAAACTTGCTTCTAACGAGAATCCGTACGGTTCGTCGCCATCGGCAAAAGCGGCCATCGCCGCTGAGCTTGACCGCCTCGCCGTCTATCCGGACGGCTGCGCCCGCACGTTGCGCGAAAAGGTGGCGAAGCATCTTGGCGTCAAGGAAACACAGCTTCTGTTTGGCAACGGTTCGGATGAGGTGGTGCAAATTCTTTGCCGCGCCTTTTTAGAGCCGGGGGCGAATACAGTGATGGCGGCGCCGACATTCCCGCAATACCGGCACAATGCCATCATCGAGCGGGCCGAGGTGCGCGAAGTGCCGCTTGTTGATGGGCGTCATGATTTGGAGGCGATGCTTGCGGCGATCGATGAAAACACGCGCATCGTCTGGATTTGCAATCCGAACAACCCGACGGGCACGTATGTGAATGACACCGAGTTGCGCGCCTTTTTGGATCGCGTGCCGCCGCACGTGCTCGTCGTCGTGGACGAAGCGTACTACGAATATGCGACGGCGCCCGACTACCCGCAAACGGTGCCGCTTTTAAACGAGTACGAGCAGCTTGTCGTCATGCGCACGTTCTCGAAAGCATACGGGCTCGCTGCGCTCCGCGTCGGCTACGGCGTGGCGAGTGAGACGCTCATCCGCGCCGTCGAGCCGGCGCGCGAGCCGTTTAACACGTCGACCATCGCCCAAGCGGCCGCGGCGGCCGCACTTGACGATCAAGCGTTCATCCGCGCCTGCGTCGAACGAAATCGCGCTGAGCTTGAGCGGTATTATCGCTTTTGCGAGGAGAACGGCCTGAAGTATTACCCATCGCAGACAAACTTTTTGTTCATTGATTTCGGGTTGGATGGCGACGAAGTGTTCCGCTATTTGCTGGAGCGCGGCGTCATTGTCCGCTCTGGCCAAGCGCTTGGGCTGCCGACCGGCGTGCGTGTGACTGTTGGCACGAAAGAGCAAAACGACCGGGTGTTGGAACTCGTTTCGCAACTGCTTCGGGAAAAACAGCTCGCCTGACCGTTCAGCGGCGGGATGGATAGAAAAGATCGGCCCGTTGCTTTTCAAAAGCAGCGGGCGCACGTTTACATAAAGTAGGTGGGACGATTGGAAGGAAAAGTGTTCATTGTCGGCCTCGGCTTGATCGGCGGATCGATTGCATTGGCGATTAAAAAAGCGCATCCGGAGGCGATGATCATCGGCTACGACGTCAATGAGCGGCAGCTCGGCTTGGCGCGCTCGCTCAAGGTGATCGACGAAGCCGCCCGTTCGCCCGAAGACGGATACGGACAGGCGGATTTGATCGTTCTGGCCGTTCCGGTCATGCAGACGGAGGCGCTGCTTTCATCGATGCCGCTCGAGCGGTTGAAGCGCGGCGTTATCGTTACCGATGTCGGCAGCACGAAGCAGCGCATCGTCCAAGGCGCCCGCCGCCTGTTGGATCACGGCGTAGCGTTCATCGGCGGCCATCCGATGGCCGGGTCGCATAAAAGCGGTGTGGCGGCGGCAAGGGCTCATCTGTTTGAAAACGCCTTTTACATTTTGACGCCGACGGACGATGTGCCGCCGCAGCAAGTCGAGGCGTTGAAACAGTGGCTTGCGGGAACGAAAGCGCAGTTTGTCATCTTAACGCCCAAAGAGCATGACCGCATCACTGGCGTAATCAGCCATTTTCCGCATTTGATTGCGGCGAGCCTCGTTCATCAGGCGCGCGAATACGAGTGCGAAAACGCCCTCGTCAGCCGGCTGGCGGCCGGCGGCTTCCGCGACATCACCCGCATCGCGTCGAGCAATCCGGAAATGTGGCGCGATATTTTTATCCATAACAAGCATGAACTGCTTGCGCTCTTTGACCGCTGGATCGCCGAAATGGAGCGGCTGCGTTCGTTTGTCGAAGAAGAAAACAGCATCGCTATTTACCATTACTTTTTGGAGGCGAAACAGTTTCGCGACGGGCTGCCGTCGAGAACGAAAGGAGCGATTCCGTCGTTTTACGATTTGTATGTCGACGTGCCGGATTATCCGGGCGTCATCTCCGAAGTGACCGGCTATTTGGCCGAAGAAAACATCAGCATCACGAACATCCGCATCATTGAGACGCGCGAAGAAATTTACGGCGTGCTCCGCCTCAGCTTCCAAAGCGAAGACGATCGGGCGCGGGCGAAAGCGTGCCTCGCCAAACATACGAACTATGCCACCTATGAAGGGTAGCAAGGAAAAACAATGGAGGGATTTTGCATGCAGTTGCCAACCAACGTGTCGTCGCTCCGAGGAATGATCGAAGTCCCCGGCGACAAATCGATTTCCCATCGCGCCGTCATGCTCGGGGCGCTTGCTTCTGGACGGACGGTGATTGACCATTTTTTGCCTGGGGCGGACTGTTTAAGCACGATCGACTGTTTCCGGAAACTCGGCGTTGACATTCGCCAGGACGGGACGACAGTCGTTGTCGAAGGAGCCGGCCCCGGCGGGCTGCGCGAGCCGGCTGCGGTGCTTGATGTCGGCAACTCGGGAACGACGGCGCGCCTGCTTTTGGGCATTTTGGCCGGCCAGCCGTTTCACGCCTGCCTTGTCGGCGATGAATCGATCGCCAAGCGACCGATGGGGCGGGTGACGAAACCGCTTCGCGAAATGGGAGCGCGTATTGACGGGCGTGAGGGCGGCAATTATACGCCGCTTTCCATCCGCGGCGGCGCGCTTCGCCCGCTTTGCTACACTTCGCCGGTGGCGAGCGCGCAAGTAAAATCGGCCATTTTGCTCGCCGGCTTATTCGCTGACGGCGTGACGTCTGTTGCTGAGCCGCACCGCTCGCGCGACCATACCGAGCGGATGGTTCGGTTGTTTGGCGGTGAAGTGAATGTGGATGGCTTGACCGTCTCGGTGGCCGGTCCGCAACGCTTGCGCGGGACGCACATTTACGTTCCCGGCGATATTTCGTCAGCCGCCTTTTTCCTTGTCGCCGGCGCCATTGTGCCAAACAGCGAAATTACGCTGAAAAACGTCGGCTTAAATCCAACGCGGACCGGCATCATCGATGTGCTTACACAAATGGGGGCGGATATTGCGATTGACAACGTCCGCAACGAGGAAACCGAGCCGGTCGGTGATATTACGGTCCGCACGTCGACGCTTCGGGCGGTCGAAATCGGCGGGGATCTGATTCCAAGATTGATCGACGAAATTCCGATCATTGCCTTGCTCGCGACGCAGGCGGAAGGAACGACCGTCATCAAAGACGCGAGCGAACTGAAGGTGAAAGAGACGAATCGGATCCATACGGTCGTCACCGAGTTGAAAAAACTCGGCGCTGACATCGAAGCAACCGACGACGGCATGATGATCCGCGGCAAAACGCCGCTTTATGCCGACGGGATTGTTGTCGACAGCCATGGCGACCACCGCATCGGCATGATGCTCGCCGTTGCTGCCTGCATCGCCAAAGGGACGGTCCGCCTCGAGCGTTCGGAAGCGGTCGCCGTTTCCTATCCGGCGTTTTTTGCCGACCTCCGTTCGCTGCTGTAAAAGGCCTCCCGCCCCAAGCGGGCGGGCGGTCATATTTTGCGTTGTTCGTTCATATATTGTCAGTGAGAGGAAGGGCTCCGTATTTTTTGAAAGCGGATACATTTCCTGTTTCTGGATGAAAAAACGACGCACCTTCCAGACAGCGAGCGGTTTGGTTGCGGAAACGGCCATGATCGATTATCATCATTCATGTTCCCGTTGTAACGGTACATAACGATTTGAATGGCAAAGGCGGATGGGCTCCTGTGGGCGCCCGGCCGCCTGCCGCAAGAGAGGGCTGACGAAACCATGACACGCGTCGAACAAATCATTCGCTTAGTGGAAAACGGAAACGTCGACCAAGCGTTGGCGCTCGTGCCGAAAGTGAAAAAATATGGAAGTGATGAAGAAAAATACGCGCTTGCCGACTGCTTGTACGGATGGGGAATGCCGGAAGAGGCGAAGGAGCTGCTTGAGGAGCTGGCTGCCCGCTATCCGGATGACGGCGACATTCGCCTGTTTTTGGCGGAAGTGTATACGGAGCTTGAAGCCGAAGAGGAAGCGCTCGCCATTTTGTCGGAGATCGACGAAGACGATCCGCAGTTTGTCCGCGCGTGCCTTCTTGCCGCCGATTTGTACGAAATGCAAGGGTTGGCGGAAGTGAGCGAGCGGAAGCTGCGTCAAGCGTACGAGAAAGCTCCAGATGAGCCGATCGTGCAGTTTGCGTTGGCTGAGTTGTATTTTTCGCACGGGGAATACTCAAAAAGCGTGCCGCTTTATGAACAGGTGCGGAAGACGAATAAGGAGATGGCCGGCGTCTTGATCACTGAGCGGATCGCTGAGGCGCTCAGCCGTTCCGGGGAATTCGAGGCGGCGCTTCCGTATTATGAGGAGGCGCTCAATGAAAAAATGGACAGCCGGACGCTGTTCGCCTACGGATTCACCGCGTTGCAGGCCGGCTATACACAAACGGCCATCGATAAGCTCAGCGCTTTAAAAGAGCTCGATCCGGACTACACTCCGCTTTACCTTTATTTGGCGAAAGCGTATGAACAAGAAGGACGGCTCGTGCAAAGCTATGAGACGGCGCTTGAGGGCATCGGCGTCGACGAATGGAACAAAGAGCTCCGCCTTTACGCAGGCAAGCTGGCGCTCAAGCTGAACAAGCCGGAGGAGGCAGAGGAACATTTGAAAAAAGCGCTTGAGATCGATGGCGGGTACATCGAGGCGCTCACGGTTTTATCGGCGCTTTGGCTAAATGAACAGCGCTATGAGGATGTCGTAGCGCTTCTTGAGCAGGCGATGGCCGATGGCGAGTACGATCCGCAGTTTGAATGGGACCTTGGGCGCGCCAAACATCGGCTTGAGATGTACGACGATGCATTAAATCATTACGGCGAGGCATATAATTTCTTTAAGCACAATGTCGAGTTCCTCGAAGAGTACGGATATTTTCTCATCGAGGAAGGAAATCGGGCGGCGGCGAAAGAAATATTTCAACAGATCGTCCGTCTCGACCCAACCCATACGGAGGCGGCGGAGATGCTGCTTGAGCTCGAAGAGTAGGGGAGAAGCGGTGGCCCAACCTCTTTCTTGGAAACCGATCGAGGGGGAAGCGCACAATGACGCACGTATCCGTCAATGAGAAAAAAGAGTTTATCCGTTGGTTTTTAAGCCACTATCAGTTGAAGCGGCGCGAGTGTGTCTGGATTTTAAACTATTTGATGAGCCATGACCAGCTCATGCAAAAGGTGCATTTTGTCGAGAATGCCCAATATTGCCCGCGCGGCATCATTATGTCGACTCACTGCGTCGACGATGTGCCGTTCCGTTTTTACAAAGGCAATGTGATGACAACCGATGCAGAGAAATCGTTCCATGACATCCGTTTAAACCGCGACGAAGATATTTACATTCAACTGAATTTCCGCGCTTCTTTTCACTCGCCGCAATATGTCGCTGTGCTTGAGGAAAACCCGTATGCGCCGAAGCAGGCGCAAGTGAGCGAAAACGACCAGCGCCTCGCCGAGCAGTTTTTGGAACGCTCCATTTACGAATTCCGGCGCGGGCGGCTCATGAAGCTGATCGATGAGGCGCTTGACCGCCATGATGAAGAGGCGTTCCGCCGCCTGACCGATGAATTAAACAAATTGTAAAAACCTTGCCGCCGGCAAGGTTTTTCTTTTGCCGAAAAATATGGTATGGTGATGAAGGGAAGAAACTTTGAGGAAAAGGAGAGTACGAATGAAGTGGACAGGCGAGGACGTCGCCCTCTATGAACGAGAGCGCGACTACATCGACACGGCGCTCCTTCCGCTTTTGCCGGTGGCTTTCGGCCAAGGAGCGAAGCGGCTCGCTTCCGGCGGGGAGCTTGTCGGGCTCATCGCGGCCGAGGTCGAGCGGCAGCTGAAGGGCCGGTTGTTTTTGATGCCGTCGTTTGTGTATTTTGCCGATGAGCCGCGGGCGCTGCTTACCGAAAGGCTGGCGGATTGGACCAACCGGCTTAGGCGGGAAGGAATGAAGCATCTGTTTTATGTGACGTGCGACCGTGCGTGGCAAGAGGGCGAAGAAGCTGACCGCGTTTGGTTCATTCCGGTTGTTCCGCTCGAGAGCATGGGTGAATCGTACAAGCACGAGCTTGTCAGAGAGCAGACCGCCGAGCTGCTCCGCTTTCTCATCGGTCGATGGGCGCAAGAGTAGATGCGGCAAAGTCCGACGTTTTGCCGCCTGCGATATTGACCTTGTCCAGCAATTGAGCTATCATTAGAATGTCCTAGTTTTCCATATGTGTTATACATACAATCGTCCGGTGCGGACTTGATTTTGCATAGAGGGGGGAAGACGATGAGCGACAACAAACATCGTGTAACGAGACGTCAGTTTTTAAACTACACGCTGACCGGCGTCGGCGGTTTTATGGCGGCAGGGATGCTGATGCCGATGCTCCGTTTTGCTTTCGATCCGATCTTGAAGGATGAAGCAGGGACGGAGATGGTCGCGGTAGCAGACGTCAAAGAGATTACGACCGAACCGAAGCGCTTCGACTTTAAAGTGAAGGTGAAAGACGCTTGGTATGAGTCGGAAGAGCCGAAGTCAGCTTGGGTGTACAAGGATGAAAAAGGGGAGATCATCGCCCTTTCGCCGATCTGCAAACACCTTGGCTGTACGGTCGACTGGAACACGGACAAAGAGCATCCGAACCAGTTTTTCTGCCCATGCCACTATGGGCGCTATGAGAAGGACGGCACGAACGTTCCGGGGACGCCGCCGCAAGCTCCGCTTGACCGTTACGAGTACAAAGTGAAAGACGGCAAGCTGTATTTAGGCAAGGCGAAACCAAGAAAGGAGGCGTAATGCGTGTTAAACAAGCTGTATGACTGGGTCGATGAACGCTTAGATATTACGCCTTTATGGCGGGATATCGCCGATCACGAAGTTCCGGAGCACGTCAACCCCGCCCATCACTTTTCCGCCTTTGTCTATTGTTTCGGCGGGCTGACGTTTTTTGTCACGGTCATTCAAATTTTGTCAGGCATGTTTTTGACGATGTACTACGTCCCGGATATTAAAAACGCGTGGGAATCGGTGTATTACTTGCAAAACGAAGTGGCGTTCGGCCAAATTGTGCGCGGCATGCACCACTGGGGGGCGAGCCTTGTCATCGTCATGATGTTTTTACATACGCTGCGCGTCTTTTTCCAAGGGGCTTATAAAAAGCCGCGCGAAATGAACTGGATCGTCGGCGTATTGATCTTTATGGTGATGATGGGTCTTGGCTTCACCGGCTACTTGTTGCCGTGGGATATGAAAGCGCTGTTTGCGACGAAAGTTGGTTTGCAAATCGCGGAAGCGACGCCACTCATTGGCCCGGCCATTAAGACGCTGTTAGCTGGGGACCCAGAAATTGTCGGCGCGCAAACGTTGACGCGCTTCTTTGCCATTCACGTCTTCTTCTTGCCGGCCGCTTTACTCGGCTTAATGGCAGCGCACTTTTTAATGATTCGCAGACAAGGCATTTCCGGTCCGCTATGATCGGTCGGCCCGCGTTTAGAGGTGATAGAAAAAAGGAGGGAACCACGCAATGCATCGCGGAAAAGGAATGAAATTCGTCGGCGATTCCCGTGTTCCCGCGGTGAGAAAACCGAATATTCCAAAGGACTATTCGGAATATCCCGGGAAAACGGAAGTGTTTTGGCCGAACTTCCTGCTTAAGGAATGGTTGGTCGGATCGGTCTTTCTCGTCGGTTTCTTATGCTTGACGGTCGCCCATCCGTCGCCGCTTGAGCGGATCGCCGACCCGACGGACACGACGTACGTGCCGCTGCCTGACTGGTATTTCTTGTTCTTATACCAATTGCTCAAATATTCGTATGCGTCTGGTCCGTATACGGTCGTCGGCGCGATCATCATCCCAGGGTTGGCGTTCGGCGCGCTCTTATTGGCGCCGTTTTTGGACCGCGGCCCAGAGCGCCGTCCTTGGAAGCGTCCGGTCGCGACCGGGATGATGCTGTTGGCGCTTGCGGCGATGATTTATTTGACATGGGAAGCGGTCGTCACACACGACTGGAAAAAAGCGGCTGAACAAGGGAAAATTCGGGCGGAAGTGAAAATTGACACGAACGCGGAAGGCTATAAAATCGCCCAAGCGAACACATGTACATCGTGCCACGGACAAAACTTGTCCGGCGGCGCTGGTCCGTCGCTCATCGGCACCGGCTTGAAACCGGAAGAAATCGCGAAAATCGCGAGAGAAGGGAAAGGCAACATGCCGCCCGGCGTCTTTAAGGGCACGGATGAAGAGTTGAAAAAACTGTCCGAATTCATCGCCGGACTGAAAGCGGAATAATCGTTTCGACACGAAAAAGCTGACTCGCGTTAGTCAGCTTTTTTCGTGCCAACATGAAACCGAGGCGAGGTGCAGATGATGGCATGGCTTTATGCGCTGTTGGCTTCCCGGCCGGTTGTTTGGCTGCTCTTGTTCGTCAACGCGGCCGGCACCATCTATGGATATTATTGGTATCGTTATCAACTTGCCGATACGCCGCCCGTCTTTTTGCCGTTTGTTCCCGACAGTCCGACGGCGAGCCTTTTTTTTCTTGTCGTCCTTGTGGCATGGCTTTTCGGCAGGTCGGCGCCGCTTTTTGAAGCGTTGGCTTTGGTGACGCTTGTTAAGTATGGAATTTGGGCGGTCGTTATGAATGTGCTCGTTTGGCGCGTCACCGGCACGCTCGATTGGGCCGGCTGGATGCTCATCGTTTCGCACGGGGCGATGGCGATCGAAGGAATGCTGTACGCCCGGTTTTATCGATTCCGCTTCCTTCACCTTATGCTGGCGGCCGTGTGGACGCTGCATAACGATGTCATCGACTACGTTTTTGGCATGATGCCGCGCTATAGTGTGCTGGCTGACTACGCCAACGAAATCGGCTATTTTACGTTTTGGTTGAGCATCGCATCGATTGCCGCTGCGTACCAGCTTGGCGTCCGCCTCCGGCGCCAGCCGCTTCTGCCGGGCGGCATGTCTTTCCGGCAGGCATCAGAGTAGAGCGTTGAACACAAGGAGGAACGTTGGGCGGCAGCTTTCTATATAGATGCAACGAAGAAGTTTAACATATCCTTGACGGAAAAGCGGTTTGTCCATTTTCGACTGTCGAAGGCAAGCCACAGGCTTGCCTCCGTCACGCCAAGGCGTGACGGAAGACCGAACAACCGCCTGCCCCACAGACCCATATATGGGTCTGGAAGCGGCGTTGTTCGGTCCCCCGACAGTCGATCAAATACTCGGTAAAAGCTGCAAATGGTAAAGCTTCGAATTGCATCTATATAGCAGTTGCCTGGTCTACTCTTGTCCACTCCTTCATACATTGTACTAGTGGATGAGGGAGGGACGATGATGAAGCGAATCGGGCTAGCCATGTTGTTGTCGCTCGCCTTTTTATGGCCAGCGCCCATTGGCGCGGCTGGACAAACAAACGGTTGGGAGCAGTTGGACGATATTTCCGACGAGGCGCTGCAATTGGCGAAAAACGGTCGTTTTGCCGAAGCAAAAGAAGTGCTCCGCTATTTTTCCGAGCGGTTTTTCGCCCTTGGGGCAAAAGAACGGTTGAAATCGGCCGATGAATTGCGGGCGGTGACCGTGACGCACGAGCAGGCAGTCAAGGCGATGACGGCGCCGATCTCCGCGGAAGACAAAGTGGCGGCGATCACCCAGTTTCGCCTTGTTGTTGACGCCATCCATTCGACATACCAGCCGCTTTGGACGGAGATGGAGCCGGCTGTCATGGAGGCGTTTGCCGCGGTCGAAAAGGCGGCACAACAAGGCGAGCAGAAAGCGTATGCCGCTGCCCTCCGCCAGTTGCTTGACCGCTATACATTGATCGAGCCGAGTGTGAAAATCGACGTGCCGCCGGATATCGCGACAAAGGTCGATGACGATCTTGAGGCGTTGCAGGCCGCCGCGTTTTGGCAACGCGGCGAAGACGAGCAGCGTGAGCAACTCGCCGATGCGCGTCAAGATCTTGAAGCGCTGTTTGCCGGGGTGAAAAAGGACGAAGCTGATCCGTCGCTGATTTGGGTGATGATTTCCACTGGCGGAGTGATCGTGTTGACGCTGACGTACGTTGGCTGGCGGAAGTACAAAGGAGAAAAGGAAGAGAAGCGGGCGCGGCAGCCGGAAGACTAAGCACCGGCGCTTTTTGCGAGGGGGAAACATTTCCCCCTCTTTTTTGTTTTCCCGTCGCTTTGTGCAAGCACCGCCCCGGCACTTTCAAGCGGCGCTTGCCGGGCTTGTCCCGGTTGGGCTTTCGCGCCAGCGGCTTTTCATGGTTCCAGCGGCCGCTTTTGTTCATCGAGCGTAAACCCTTCGCCGAGCACATCATGCACATCGGTGACGGCGACGAACGCATGCGGATCAACGGATATAATGACACTTTTTAAGCGCGGCAGTTCGTTTTTGGCGACGACGCAATACAAGACGTCGCGGTCGCGCTTCGTATATGAGCCGCGCCCTTTCAGCACGGTGACGCCGCGCTCCATCTCTGTCAAGATCCGGTTGGCGATCTCTTCGCTTTTTTCTGAGATGATGGTCGCCCCTTTTGCCGCATAGCCGCCTTCCTGCAGAAAATCAATGACCCGGGCGGCGATAAAGACGGCGACCAACGTATACATCGCCTCGCGGTATGACAGGTAAAGAAGAAGCGACAACGTGATGACGGTGGCGTCAAAGGCAAACATCGTTTTGCCCATGCTGATGCCTTTATATTTATGGACGAGGCGGGCGATAATATCGACGCCTCCGGTTGTGCCGCCGTAGCGGAAAATAATGCCGAGGCCGACGCCGATAAAGACGCCGGCAAACAAGGCGGCGAGCGTCATGTCATGTCGAAGCGGCATATGAATCATGTAGCGTTGAAAGATGGACAAAAAGACGGAAACGGCGACCGTGCCGATGACGGTATAGAGAAACGTCTGGCGGCCGAGCAGCTTCCAGCCGATGAAAAAGAGCGGAATGTTGAGCGCCAAGTTGGTGATCGCTGGATCCAGTCCGAACAAAAAATAAAGAAGAAGCGTAATGCCGGTAAACCCGCCTTCCGCCAAATTGTTTTGCATGTTGAAATGAACGAGCCCGAAGGCGAAAATAGCGGCGCCAAGCAAAATAAACAGGCAGTTTTTGATCTTTAGTCCAAAAATCATACCGTCCCTCCGTCCGCAAAAATAGTCGGCGCCCTTAATTATAGAGGAACTTGTCCATATAGGCAATGACGAGCGAAAACGGGCGGATTGACAGCGGGCGAAAACATTTGTCAAATGCGCCGCTTTTCGCTAACATGAAAACAGACGAGGTGACAAGCCATGCAGGAGAAAACGATGAAACAAATGCAACAGGAAGTGGATGACTATATCAGTCAATTCAAAGAAGGCTATTTCAGCCCGCTCGCCATGCTGGCGCGGCTGACGGAAGAGCTCGGCGAGCTGGCGCGCGAGGTGAACCATTACTACGGGGAAAAACCGAAAAAGGCGACCGAACAAGAAAAAACGGTGGAAGAAGAGCTGGGCGATTTGCTGTTTGTGCTCATTTGCTTCGCCAATTCGCTCGGCATTGATTTGCAGGCGGCGCACGACCGGGTGATGGACAAGTTTCGCACCCGCGACCGCGACCGCTGGACGCGGAAGGAGGAAGGATCATGACGATTCGCATTGTCATCGCGGGGCCGCGCGGCCGCATGGGCCGAGAAGCGGTTGCGCTCGTGCAGCAAACCGATCACTTTGAACTGGCTGCGGTCATCGACCGCCGTTACGATGGACAAAATTTAGCGGAGATCGACCGATTTTCCGGCGTCAACGCCCCGATTTACACCGATGCGGCCCGCTGTTTTGCGGAGGTGAAGCCGGATGTATTGATCGATTTGACAACGCCGGAAGCCGGAAAGCGGCACACCGAGCTGGCGCTGCGTTACGGCGTTCGTCCGGTCGTCGGCACGACTGGATTTACGCCGGAAGATATCGAGCGGCTCACCAAGCTGGCGGAAGAGAAAGAAATCGGCGCCATCATCGCGCCGAACTTTGCCGTCGGAGCGGTGTTGATGATGAAATTCGCCCGCATGGCGGCCAAATATTTCACTGATGTGGAAATCATTGAATTGCACCATGATCAAAAGCTTGACGCACCGTCCGGAACGGCATTGAAGACGGCGCAGCTCATTGCCGAAGTGCGACCGTCGAAAAAGCAAGGCCACCCGAACGAAAAGGAAACGCTTGCTGGCGCGCGCGGCGCCGCTTACGACGGCATCCCGATCCACAGCGTCCGTCTGCCGGGCTTTGTCGCTCATCAAGAAGTGATTTTCGGCGGCAACGGCCAGACGTTGACGATCCGCCACGATTCGTTCGACCGCCGCTCGTTTATGTCCGGGGTGAAGCTGGCAGTGGAAACGGTGATGCATTTACATACGCTTGTCTATGGGCTGGAGCATATTTTGGAATAGTGTGCAAACTGCGCAAACGGGGGAGAATGGAATGAAAATCGCGTTAATTGCCCATGACCAAAAAAAGGCAGAGATGGTCGCATTTGCGACCGCCTATGCGCCTGTGCTTGCAAACCATGAATTGTACGCCACCGGCACGACCGGCTTGCGCATCCAGGAGGCGACCGGTCTTCCCGTTCATCGCTTCCAATCGGGGCCGTACGGAGGCGACCAAGAAATCGGGGCGATGATCGCCCGCAATGAAATGGATCTGGTCATTTTTTTCCGCGATCCGCTCACCGCCCAGCCGCATGAGCCGGACATCAGCGCATTGATGCGGCTTTGCGACGTCTATGCCGTGCCGTTGGCGACGAACATCGGCACGGCCGAGCTGCTCATCCGCGCGTTGGAGCGCGGCGATTTGGCATGGCGCAGCATTGTGCGCGGCCGAACAAAAGGCGGGGAGGAATCGAAAACAGAAAGGTGACAGCGATGATGGAAACGTGTGACTTGTTGGCGTTCGGCGCCCATCCGGATGATGTCGAAATCGGCATGGGAGGGACGATCGCCAAATACGTACGCCGTGGGTACCGTATTGTCATTTGCGACTTGACGCAAGCCGAGCTGTCGTCCAACGGCACGGTCGACGAGCGGCAGAGAGAGGCGGCCGAGGCGGCCCGCCGGCTCGGTGTATCCGAGCGGTTCAATCTTGGGCTGCCTGACCGCGGCCTTTATGTCGAGGAAGAGGCGATCCGCCAGATCACAGCGGTCATCCGCCGCTGCCGGCCGCGCCTTGTATTCGCCCCCTATTGGGAAGATCGACATCCGGATCACGGGCGATGCGCCCGCCTTGTCGAGGAAGCGGTCTTTTCCGCCGGCATCCGCCGCTATGGCGCCGGAGAGCTTGGCGATGCGCACCACGTTCGGGCGGTGTATTATTATATGATCAATGCCTTTTGCCGCCCGCATTTTCTCATCGATATTAGCGAAACGATCGATGACAAGCTGGACAGCCTGCGCGCGTACGAAAGCCAGTTTCAAAAACGGCTTGGCTCGGTTGACACCCCGCTGACCAACGGCTACATCGAGATGATTGAAAGCCGCGAGCGCTGGTTCGGTCAACAAATCGGCGCGGCGTATGCGGAAGGGTTTTTGACGAAAACGCCGATTCATCTTTCCAATTTGTTTGAGGAGGAGCGATGAAGCTGAAAATCGGGATTGTTTGCTATCCGACGGTCGGGGGCTCCGGAGTGGTCGCCACTGAGCTTGGCAAGCTGCTGGCGGAGCGGGGGCATGAGATTCACTTTATCTCATCGAGCATGCCGTTTCGTTTGAATAAAGTGTACGGCAACATTTATTATCATGAAGTCAGTGTCAACCAATATTCCGTCTTTCAATACCCGCCGTACGATTTGGCATTGGCAAGCAAAATTGCTGAGGTGGCAAAGCGGGAACGGCTCGATGTGCTTCATGCCCATTACGCCGTTCCTCATGCCGTCTGTGCGGTGTTGGCGCGGCAAATGGTCGGCGAGCTGCCGATCATCACGACGCTGCACGGCACGGATATCACCGTGTTAGGCTATGATCCGTCGCTTTCCGATATGATCAAATTTGGCATCGAGCAGTCGGATATCGTTACGGCGGTGTCTGACGCCCTTGCCCGGCAGACGTATGAACTGCTCGATGTGCAAGCGACGATCCATACCGTCTACAATTTTGTCGATGAACGCGTCTACCGTCGCCGGGAAGCGGGCCATTTACGGCGCGAGTACGGCATTCGCGACGATGAACGAGTTGTGATCCATGTCTCGAATTTCCGGAAAGTGAAGCGTGTGCCTGATGTAGTGCGAGCGTTTGCCATCGTGCGCCGGCACGTGCCAGCCAAGCTCTTGCTTGTCGGCGACGGTCCGGAAATGACCGTCGTCTGCCGGCTTGTGAAAGAGCTTGGGCTGCAAGATGATGTCCGCTTTTTAGGAAAACAGGATAAACTCGAAGAGCTGTATTCGATCAGTGATGTGATGATGCTTTTGTCGGAAAAAGAAAGCTTCGGGCTCGTATTGCTTGAAGCGATGGCGTGCGGCGTTCCGTGCATCGGCACGGCCATCGGCGGGATTCCGGAAGTGATTGAGGATGGGAAAACCGGGTTTTTATGCCCGCTTGGCGATGTCAAAGAGGCGGCAAGACAGGCGATGGCGCTGTTGACAGACTGCCGGTTGCACGCTGAGATGGCAAGACAGGCGGTGCAAACGGTCGAGCGCAAGTTCCGCTCGGCCGACATCGTCGGCCAGTATGAACAGCTGTACGCTTCGCTTGCGGCAAGGAAGGTGAAACGATGAAACCGCCGTTTGAACAGGCGCTCGGCATTATCCGACAATTGAAGCGGCATGGCTATGAGGCGTATTTTGTCGGCGGCGCGGTGCGCGACTTGTTGATCGGGCGTGCGATCGGCGACGTCGATATCGCGACAAGCGCTCTGCCGGAAGAAGTGATGCGCTTGTTTCCGAAAACGATCGACGTCGGTTCGAAACACGGCACGGTCGTCGTCGTGCATGAAGGAACGGCGTACGAAGTGACGACATTCCGCACGGACGGCGATTATGAAGACCATCGCCGTCCGGAGTCGGTGACGTTCGTTCGTTCGCTTGAGGAAGACTTAAAGCGGCGCGATTTCACGATGAACGCCATCGCCATGGATGAACGCGGAACGATCATTGATCCGTTTGGCGGACAAGAGGCGATCGAGCGGCGGCTCATTTGCACGGTCGGGGCGGCGGACGAACGGTTTCGCGAAGATGCGCTCCGCATGATGCGGGCTGTTCGCTTCGTCAGCCAACTTGGATTTGCCCTTGCTGAGGACACGAAGCGGGCGATCGTCCAAAACGCACCGCTTATGGCCCACATTTCTGTCGAACGGATGACCATGGAAATGGAAAAACTGCTCGCCGGTCCGTTCGTTGCCGAAGCGCTGCCGCTGTTGGCCGATACCGGGCTGTTCGCTTATTTGCCTGGGCTGGCCGAAAAAGAGCAGCTGCTGCGCTCGGCCGCCGCCTTTCGCTGGCCGTGGCTTACAAAGCGCGAAGAGCGCTGGGCGCTTCTTTGCCGCGCGCTTGATGTCAAAGACATTCGTCCGTTTTTGCGCGCCTGGAAGCTTCCCAACAAAGTAATCGATGAAGCTGGCGCCATTTTGGCGGCGCTCGATGATGTCCCTAGGCCGGAGGCGTGGACGAACGAACAGTTGTTTTTGGCCGGCCTCGAGCGAGCGCTATCGGTTGAAGCGGTGCGCGCCGCGCTTTGCGGCGCGCCGTCTGAACCTCATCATGAGGAGCTCCGCCGCCGCTTTGCGGCGCTGCCGATCAAAACGAAAGGGGAGCTTGCCGTCAACGGGAAAGACGTCATTCGCTGGGCTGGAAAACCGGCCGGTCCGTGGGTGAAAGAGACGCTGGATGCCATCTGGCGGGCGGTCGTCAGCAGCGAAGTCGAAAATGAGAAGGAGCGGATTTACGCATGGCTCATGGAGCGCAATCGGACACACGAAAAAAACTGTTAGAGTTGTTTGCCGAAGCGAACGGCGAGTTTTTGTCCGGGCAAAAAATCAGCGAACAGCTCGGCTGTTCGCGGGCGGCGGTATGGAAGCATATCGAGGAGCTGCGCAAAGAAGGATTTGAACTCGAAGCAGTGCGCCGCCTTGGCTACCGGATTATCAGCACGCCGGATAAAGTGACGGCCAACGAAATCCAGCTCGGCTTAAAAACGGAAAAACTTGGCCACACGATCCACTTTTTTGACGAAGTCGATTCGACGCAGCGCATTGCGGCAAGGCTCGCGTATGAAGGGGCGCCGGAAGGAACGCTCGTCGTCGCGGAAGAGCAAAAGGCTGGGCGCGGGCGTTTGGATCGGAAATGGTTTTCCCCAAAAGGGACGGGCATTTGGATGAGCCTCATTTTGCGGCCGGCCATCCCGCCGCAGCGGGCGCCGCAGCTGACACTGCTTGCCGCGGTGGCCGTCAGCCAGGCGATTCAGGAAGTGACCGGGCTTGTCCCAGACATTAAATGGCCGAATGACATTTTGCTTGACGGCAGAAAGTGCGTCGGCATTTTAACGGAGCTGCAAGCCGACCCTGACCGCGTCCATTCGGTCATCATCGGCATCGGCATCAACGTCAACCAAACGATCGAGCAGTTTCCGGAGGATATCCGGGCCATCGCGACATCGCTGGCCATTGAAAAGGGCGGGCCCGTAAAGCGCGCCCCGCTCATTCAAGAAATTTTGTTCCGGCTTGAGCGGCTGTATGAGCAATATTTGGCGCATGGCTTCCGTCCGATTAAGCTTCTTTGGGAAGGGTACGCCGTTTCGATCGGCAAGCCGGTGACAGCGAGAACGCTGAACGGCGTGATTCGCGGCATCGCCCGCGGCATCACTGACGACGGGCTGCTCATCCTTGAAGATGAGCAAAAGAACATCCATTACATCCATTCTGCCGATATTCAGTTCTAATTTGCCACTAGAAAAATTGTAACAATTTTGTTAAAATACAAAGCGAGGAAAAGGGCAGTATCTTTCGCAAGAAGAACTGCACCGAGGCCGACAGCACGAATAGGTGAAGGAAATGATCTGCCTTGATCCTTTTTTGAAGGACTAGGACAGAGGGATGAACGAAACCGACGGCGGTTTTATGGCGTCCTTCTTTCTCAAGGCGGGAAAGAAGGACGTTTTGTTTCGGGCGGTTCATCTCCTCTGCAGTCAAAGAGGAGGGAACGAAAATGAAAGCGAAAACCGATTTTTTCCACATGAAGCAGGCGGGCGAGCCGATCGTGATGGTGACCGCCTACGATTTTCCGTCCGCGAAGCTTGCCGAGCAAGCCGGCGTCGACATGATTTTGGTCGGCGATTCGCTCGGCATGGTTGTGCTCGGGTATGATTCAACGATCCCGGTGACGGTCGATGATATGATCCACCATACGAAGGCGGTTCGCCGCGGTGCGCCGAACACGTTTATTGTCACCGATATGCCGTTTATGTCGTACCATGCGTCCAAAGAAGAGGCGCTGCAAAACGCCCGCCGCATCATGCAAGAGTCAGGGGCGAACGCCGTTAAAGTCGAAGGGGCGGATGAAGTCGTCGACATGATTGCCGCGCTGACGAAAGCCGGCGTGCCGGTCGTTGCCCATCTCGGGTTGACGCCGCAATCGGTCGGCGTTCTTGGCGGCTATAAAGTGCAAGGCAAAGATGCCGAAAGTGCGAAAAAGCTGCTCGATGATGCGAAACAATGCGAGCAGGCGGGAGCGATCGCCCTTGTCTTAGAGTGTGTTCCGAAGCAGCTCGGGGCGGCCATGGCCCGGGAACTCACCATTCCCGTCATCGGCATCGGCGCTGGGGCGGAAGTCGACGGTCAAGTGCTCGTGTATCACGATTTGCTTGGCTACGGTGTCACCCGCGTGCCGAAGTTTGTGAAACAATACGCGTCCATCCAAGAGACGATCGTCGAGGCGTTAGCCAACTACGTCGCTGATGTCAAACTGCGCCAGTTCCCGGAGCCGGCGCACACGTTTACGATGAAGGAAGAAGAATGGGTGGCGCTTTACGGAGGAAAGCAAGGATGATCGTGATGGATCAGATTGCAGCGATGCAGGCGCTCATGCGCCAATATCGCCGTGAAGGAAAGACGATCGGGTTCGTTCCGACGATGGGCTATTTGCATGAAGGGCATACCTCCCTCATCGATCGGGCGCGCGCGGAAAACGACATCGTCGTCCTAAGCGTTTTCGTCAACCCGCTTCAGTTCGGACCGAACGAAGACTTTGCCCGCTATCCGCGCGATTTCGAGCGCGACCGGCGCATCGCCGAACAGCATGGAGTCGACGTCTTGTTCCATCCGGAAGCGGACGAGATGTATCCGGAGCCGCTTACCGTACGAGCGATCGTTCAAGCGCGCGCCGACGTGCTGTGCGGACGGTCGCGCCCCGGCCATTTTGACGGCGTGGCGACGGTGCTCATGAAGCTGTTCAACATTGTTATGCCCGACCGCGCGTACTTTGGGATGAAAGATGCCCAACAGGTGGCGGTCGTCGACGGCTTGATCCGCGATCTCAATTTTCCGATCGAGCTCGTGCCGGTGCCGACGGTCCGCGAGGCGGACGGGCTGGCGAAAAGCTCGCGCAACGTCTATTTGTCGCCGCAAGAACGGAGTGAGGCGCCGGCGCTGTATGCAGCGCTTCAAGCGGCCGCTTCCGCCGTCGAACGAGGAGAGCGGAGCGCAGCGGCCATCCGCCGGATGGTTAGAGAGCATATTGAAGCGCATACGCACGCTGAGATCGATTATGTCGAAGTATGTTCATATCCGGATTTGACGCCGCTTGAGACGCTCGCCGGGACAGTGCTGATCGCTGTCGCCGTCCGATTTGCGAGCGCCCGGTTGATCGACAATATCATGATTGAGTTGCCCAAAACCGGCGAACAAGGGGATGGAAAGGGGGAGCAAGCATGTTTCGCACGCTCATGAACGCCAAAATTCACCGCGCTCGTGTAACAGAGGCCAATCTCGATTACGTCGGCAGCATTACGATCGATGAAGATATTTTGGATGCCGTCGGCATTGTGGCTAATGAAAAAGTACAGGTAGTTAACAATAATAATGGAGCCCGTTTTGAAACATACGTCATCCCCGGCGAGCGCGGCAGCGGCGTCTTTTGCCTAAACGGCGCCGCCGCCCGCCTCGTGCAAAAAGGGGACGTTATTATCGTCATCTCGTATGTGCTTGTTCCGGAGGAAAAAATCGCCGTGCATCGGCCGAAAATCGCCATTATGGACGAAAACAACCGGATCGTGCAGCTCATTGCCGAAGAGCCGGCACATACGGTTTTATAATGAGGGCAAAAAGGGGCTTTCCGCCCCTTTTCGTTTTGAGGTGATCGTTTATGGCAACGCGCTTTGTCATCATTGACTTGGAGACAACCGGAAATGGGCCGAAAAAAGGCGACCGGATCATCCAGCTCGGCATGGCGGTCGTCGAAGATGGCCTGATTGTCGAGCGGTTTGCCAGCTTTTTTAACCCGGAACAGCCCATTCCGCTGTTCATTCAGCAGCTGACGAACATCAACGAACAGATGGTCGAAGGGGCACCGCTGTTTGCTGACAGGGCGGGCGAGATCGCCGCCTTGATGCACGGTGCTTACTTTGTCGCCCATAACGTCGACTTTGATTTGCCGTTTTTGCAGGCCGAGCTTGAACGGGCTGGCTGGCCGCCGTTTGCCGGTCCGACGATCGATACGGTCGAGCTCGCCCGCATCGTGCTGCCGACTGCCGAAAGCTATAAGCTCGGCGATTTGGCGAGGCAGCTCGGCCTCCACCACGATCGTCCGCATCAAGCGGACAGCGATGCGGAAGTGACCGCCAAGCTGTTCATCGCCTTGCTTGAGCGGTTGCGCCGCCTGCCGCTGATGACGCTCGAGCAACTGCGCCGTCTCGCTCGCCATTTAAAAAGCGATATTTACTTGCTTCTTGACGCAGTCATCGCCGAAAAACAAGATGAGCGGCCGACAGATTGGGCCGCCGCATACCGCGGCATCGCGCTGAAAAAACCAGCGCCGGAGTTAGAGAAGAAGGAGCGGCGTCCCGCTTTGGCTTCGTTTTCCGCTTTTTATCGGCAAAAACAGCCTCTTCCGCTTCCTGGCTACAAGCATCGCGCACAACAGTGGGAAATGATGCAGCTTGTTTACGAGGCGCTGTCGACGTCCCAGCACGCGCTCATTGAAGCAGGGACCGGGCTTGGCAAATCGCTCGCTTACCTCATTCCCGCTGCCTTTTTCGCCTATGAGCGGCAAGAGCGGGTCGTCATCAGCACGCATACCCTCCAGCTGCAGGAGCAGCTCATTCGCCGCGATTGGCCGGTATTGCGGCAAATCGCGCCGTTTCCGCTCCGCGTTGCCGTTTTGAAAGGAAAGCAAAATTACTTATCCCTTGACAAGTTCGCTTCGTTTTTGTCGGAGCCGTCTGACACGTACGATGCGGCGCTCTTGAAATGCCAGGTGCTCGTTTGGCTGCTTGAGACCGACAGCGGCGACTTGGACGAATTGAATGTGTCATCCGGCGCCCGTCTCCTATTGTCCGCGCTTGCCATCGGCGAAGAGGAAGACGGCGGGCGGCATCATTTTTTCGCCCGGGCGAAAGAGCGCGCCGAACAGGCGGATATCGTCATTACGAACCATGCGCTTTTGCTTCATGATTTGACCGGCCCGGCGCCGCTTTTGCCGCCGTTTCGCCATCTGATCATCGATGAGGCGCATCGGCTTGAAGATGCCGCCGCCCGGTGTTTTGGCGAGCAGATTGGCTATGTGTCGTTTCGCCTGCTGACCGCCAAAATCGCGCAGACGATCGCGAAATGGGTAGAAGCAGAACAGGACGCACCGAATGGGGCTCTTGTCCGTTGCCAGCAGCGCCTTGAGGAGCTGCAGTTTGAAGGGGACGAGCTGTTCCGCCTGTTGCGCCGCTATGCGTTGGACAAAAAGCCAGCTCGCGCTGGACGTTGCCGCTATCGCTTTTCGCCGACGGACGAACAGAGCCGGGCGTGGCAGGCGGCGGTGGAGTTATGCTGGCGCCTGCGCGATTTGGCGGCGGCGCTATCCGCTGAAGCGAAGCCGCTTCTATCCGCTGATACGAGTGGCGATTTCCCACCATCCGCCTTGCTGTCGGCTGATTTGGCGGCTCTCAACCGGCAAATGGCTGCGCTCGTGCGTTTGCTGACCGAAAAGGAGCCGGGTGTCGTCCGGTGGATCGAAGCGGACGAAAAAGGGGCGGCGAACGCTGTCCGCCTTTACTCGCAGCCGGTTGACCTTGCTAACTTTTTCGCCGATCAACTGTTTATGAAAAAACGGAGCGTCGTTTTGACGTCGGCGACGCTCACTGTCCGCGGCCGGTTCACGTATATGGCGGCGCGTCTCGGTCTTGAGGATTTTTATCCACTTTGCCGCTCGTTTCCGTCGCCGTTTCGTTACGAGGAGCAGGCCGCGCTCTTCGTGCCGGCGGACATGCCGCTCGTTTCTGCCGTGCCGCTTGAAGATTACGCCGAAGCGGTCGCCGCTTCGGTGCTTGCGATCGCCCGACGCCTCGAACGGCGGGTGCTTGTGTTGTTCCCTTCGTATGAACTGTTGAAACTGACGGTTGATGCGTTGAAGACGGAGGAAGAAGGCGAGCCGTTTGTTTTGATCGCTCAAGGGGTGCAAAGCGGCAGTCCGGCAAAGCTCTTGCGGACGTTTTTGCAGTTTGAGCATGCGGTGTTGTTTGGGACGAGCAGCTTTTGGGAAGGGGTCGATCTGCCAGGTTCAGCGCTCGATGTGCTTGTCATCGCCCGCTTGCCGTTTGCGCCCCCGGACGATCCCGTGATGGAGGCAAAAAGCGAGCGCATTCGCCTAGAAGGCGGCGATCCGTTTTCCGAGCTGGCGCTTCCTGAGGCGGTGCTTCGTTTTAAGCAAGGGTTTGGGCGCCTCATTCGCACTGAAGACGACAAAGGAGCCGTATTTGTGCTGGATCGGCGGCTGATGGCTTCCCCGTACGGCGCGGATTTTCTCGCTTCCTTGCCGCCGCTTTCGATGCATGAAGGCGCGCTTTCTGAGCTGCTCGACAAGGCGGAAACTTGGCTTTCTTAAAGCGCGCTTTATGTTTCATAAAGATGGACGAAACGGCGCAATCTAAAGGTGTCAGGCGGCAAAAAACCCCGCATGAAGCGGGGGCAAAGAAGCAAATTGGCGTTGACGGTGTAGGCGGGCAAATTTGTTATGAAATGATCGGACAAACCTGCTATAATAGGGAAGAAGCACAACTGCGATGACAGTTTGCGCCTTGCCGTTTGGATTTGTCGGCTTGGCCGCAGAGGTGCGAAGAAGCACGCCTTTGATGTCACCTTCGCTGTATTTGTATTGTTGCCGGAGCCGCCGGCGTGTATAAGTAACAAAATTTGCGCCGCACAGGAGGAAACGACGAAAATGGAAAGCAAAATCGAAGTGCTCGCTACCGTCAAAGTTCAGCACTCCGACGACTTGTACAAAATTGTCGACTGCTTGAACCGAACGCTAAAGCGCGACAATTTGATGTTTGGCCTTGCCTTGGATGAAAACGACAAGCGCCAGGCCATCTTTACGATTTATCGGACGTGATCACGATGAAAAAGTGGGGTTGGTTCACTCTGCTTTTTTTTGGATTCCTCATTTGGCAGGCATGGTCGATTTATGACGAGGCGATGGCGCCCAAACGGCTGATGGTGGAACATGCGTTGGCGCGGGCGAAGGAAGCCGCCGGGCTTGCTGATGTGAAGAAAGTCTATACATATTATGGCGACGAAGCGTGCACCGTATTCATCGGAAGAACAAAACAAGGGAAAGCGGTCGTCGTTTGGGTGCCTGAAAAAGAGGAGAATGTCGTCGTCAAGGGCGTGGACAGCGGCATCAGCGAGGCGGAAGCGCGCGCCATTTTGCAACGCGACCGCCGACCGCGGCGCATCATCGACGCGACGCTTGGCATGGAAAAAGGCGTGCCTCTTTGGGAGTTGACATATATTGATGCGGAAGGAAGGTATTCGTTTTATTACCTTCACTTTGCGGATGGGGCCTTCCTGAAGAGGTACAGTTTTCAACAGTGAGGACGTGAGGGGGAAGAAGCGATGAAACTGGCAAAACGGGTGGCGTCGCTGACGCCATCGGCGACATTGGCCATTACGGCGAAAGCAAAGGAACTGAAAGCGGCCGGATACGACGTGATCGGCCTTGGGGCCGGCGAACCGGATTTCAACACGCCCCAGCACATTATCGCGGCGGCCATCAAGGCGATGAATGAAGGGCATACGAAATATACGCCATCAGGCGGGCTGCCGGCGCTGAAAGAGGAAATCATCAAAAAGTTTGCCCGCGATCAAGGGCTTTCGTACGAGCCGGCGGAAATCATCGTCTGTGTCGGGGCGAAGCATGCGCTTTATACGCTCTTTCAAGTGCTGCTTGATGAAGGCGATGAGGTCATCATTCCGACGCCGTATTGGGTGAGCTACCCGGAACAAGTGAAGCTGGCTGGCGGCGTTCCGGTTTACGTTGAAGGGCTGGAAGAAAACGACTTTAAAATGACGCCGGATCAGCTGAAACAGGCGATTACCCCGAAGACGAAGGCGGTGATTATCAACTCCCCGAGCAATCCGACCGGCATGATTTATACGGCCGAGGAGCTGAAAGCGCTCGGGGAAGTATGCTTGGCGCATGGCGTGTTGATCGTTTCGGACGAAATTTATGAAAAATTGATTTACGGCGGGGCGAAACATGTGTCGATCGCCGAACTGTCGCCGGAGCTGAAGGAGCAGACGATCATCATCAACGGCGTATCGAAATCGCACTCGATGACAGGGTGGCGCATCGGCTACGCGGCTGGACCGAAAGACATCATTCAAGCGATGACCGATTTAGCAAGCCATAGCACATCGAATCCGACATCGATCGCTCAATATGCGGCCATTGCCGCCTACAGCGGGCCGCAGGAGCCGGTCGAACAAATGCGCCAAGCGTTTGAAAAGCGGCTTGACATCATTTATAACAAGCTTGTGCAAATTCCAGGCTTCACCTGCATCAAACCGCAAGGAGCGTTTTATTTGTTCCCGAACGCCCGAAAGGCGGCGGATATGGCCGGATGCCGCACGGTCGACGAGTTCGTCGCCGCCTTGTTGGAGGAAGCGAAAGTCGCGCTCGTGCCTGGTTCTGGGTTTGGGGCGCCGGATTACGTCCGCTTGTCGTACGCGACCTCGCTTGAGGCGCTCGAGACAGCGATCGAACGCATCCGCCGGTTTATGGAGGCGCGGGCCTAAGGCGCTTTGCGCCAAGGTGTCAGAGTGGAAAGAAAAAGGGCGGCTTTGTTTGGCGCAAAGCCGCTTTTTCCGCGTCGGTCTGTCGGCTGGCTCCGGGCGGCTGCGCCGAAGGGCGATTGGTGGGGGCAGCATCGTTTTGCGCTGCTTTGGCTGGTCGTTGCCGTGACGCCGACGGAACGGTATAATAGCGAATGATGGACGTGTCGATTATTGGAGGGAATCAGTGCGTGAAAACGACGACGATTGCGGAAGTGAATCAATACGTAGGACAACAAGTGACGATCGGCGCTTGGCTGGCGAACAAGCGCTCAAGCGGGAAAATCGTCTTTTTGCAGCTGCGCGACGGCACTGGCTTTATTCAAGGCGTCGTCGAAAAGGCGAACGTCTCGGAAGAGGTGTTTCAACGCGCAAAAACATTGACGCAAGAAACGTCGCTCTATGTGACGGGCACGGTGCGCATCGACGAGCGCTCCCCATTTGGCTACGAGCTGTCGGTTGCCGATTTGCAAGTCATTCAAGAAGCAGTTGACTATCCGATTACGCCGAAAGAGCATGGCGTCGAATTTTTGATGGACCATCGCCACCTTTGGCTTCGGTCGCGGCGCCAGCACGCGATCATGAAAATTCGCAACGAAATTATCCGGGCGACGTATGAGTTTTTCAACGACCGCGGGTTTGTGAAAGTCGACGCCCCGATTTTGACTGGCAGCGCACCGGAAGGAACGACCGAACTGTTTCATACGAAATATTTTGATGAGGATGCCTATTTGTCGCAAAGCGGCCAGCTCTACATGGAAGCGGCGGCGATGGCGCTCGGCAAAGTGTTCTCATTCGGCCCGACGTTCCGCGCCGAAAAATCGAAAACACGCCGCCATTTGATCGAGTTTTGGATGGTGGAGCCGGAAATGGCGTTTTATGAGTTTGAAGACAATTTGCGGTTGCAAGAAGAGTACGTCTCCTACCTTGTGCAGTCGGTGCTCGAGCGCTGCCGGCTTGAACTCGGGCGGCTCGGGCGCGACGTGTCGAAGCTTGAGCTGGTCAAACCGCCGTTTCCGCGCCTAACGTATGATGAGGCGATCAAGCTGCTTCATGAAAAAGGATTGACCGACATCGAGTGGGGCGATGACTTCGGTGCGCCGCATGAGACGGCCATCGCCGAAAGTTTTGACAAACCGGTGTTCATCACCCACTATCCGACCTCTTTGAAGCCGTTTTATATGCAGCCGGACCCGAACCGCCCCGACGTTGTGCTATGCGCCGATTTGATTGCGCCGGAAGGATACGGGGAAATCATTGGCGGCTCGGAACGGATTCACGATTATGAGCTGCTCAAGCGCCGCCTTGAAGAGCACCATTTGCCGCTTGAAGCGTATGAATGGTATTTGGATTTGCGCAAATACGGTTCTGTGCCGCATTCAGGGTTCGGGCTCGGCTTGGAGCGCACTGTCGCTTGGATTTGCGGCGTCGAACATGTGCGCGAGACGATTCCGTTCCCGCGGCTGCTCAACCGGCTTTATCCGTAAAAAACCCCCTGCAAAAAGGGGGTTTTTTCGCCGCCGTCATGTTATACTATAGTTGAGGTGCATCGGCATGGAAAAGAAAAAGGTGGCCGAATGGCTGGCGCAAGGAAGCATCGCCGTCCCGAAGCTGCTGCTTGGCCACTACAAGCAGCTTGGGTTGGGCGAGGGGGAGCTCGTCTTGCTTTTGCATATGCAGTCGTTTTTCGAAGAAGGCGTCTTGTTTCCGACGCCGGCCGAGCTGGCCGAAAGAATGACGGTCTCGGCAGCGGAATGCATGGAGATGGTGCGTCGGCTCTTGCAAAAAGGGATGATCGCGATTGAAGAGCATACGGATGAACAAGGCATTCGCAACGAAAAATATACGCTTGAACCGCTTTGGGAGAAGCTCGTGCATCATTTGTACACCCAAGCCGCTCAACAGGGGGAACTCGGCCGGCAGGAGGAAGAGGAGAGCTTATACACCGTTTTTGAGCAGGAGTTTGGCCGCCCGCTCTCCCCGTTCGAGTGTGAAACGCTTGCGATGTGGATCGATCAAGACGGCCATGAGCCGGCCATCATTAAAGCGGCGCTGCGCGAAGCGGTGCTGTCGGGGAAGTTGAATTTCCGCTACATCGATCGCATCTTGTTTGAATGGAAAAAGAACGGCATTCGCACGATTGAACAGGCGCACGACTACGGCAAAAAGTTTCGCAAGCCGTCCTCCCGTTCGGCGAAACAGACGGCGGGAGAATTTAAACAGACGATCCCGTTTTTCAATTGGCTCGACTCGTAACGAGAGGCGCTGTCTCTCGTTTTTGTTTGTCCAAAAATGGCCAATCGAACCGGTAAAAGGCGTCGTTTTGTTCGGGCCAATATGGCAATAAGGAGGAGACGAGGTGCTGACAAAGCAACAAATCCGCTACTGTTTGGATGAGATGGCCAAAATGTTTCCAGATGCGCATTGCGAGCTTTTGCACCGCAATCCGTTTGAGCTGCTGATTGCGGTTGTTTTGTCGGCGCAATGCACCGATGCGCTCGTCAACAAGGTGACGAAACGGCTGTTTGAAAAATATCGGACGCCGCACGATTATATTGCGGTGCCGCTTGAGGAGCTCGAGCAAGATATCCGCTCAATCGGCTTATATCGGAACAAAGCGCGAAACATTCAAAAGCTGTGCGCGATGTTGATTGACAAGTACAACGGCGAAGTGCCGCGCGACCGCGATGAGTTGATGAAGTTGCCGGGCGTCGGGCGGAAGACGGCGAACGTCGTTGTGTCCGTTGCGTTCGGCGTGCCGGCCATCGCTGTTGATACACACGTCGAGCGCGTCAGCAAACGGCTTGGCTTTTGCCGCTGGGACGACTCGGTTTTGGAAGTCGAGAAGACGCTGATGAAAATCATTCCAAAAGAAGAATGGTCGATCACCCACCACCGAATGATTTTTTTTGGCCGCTACCATTGCAAGGCGCAGTCTCCGCAATGTCCGTCATGTCCTCTTCTTCATTTATGCCGTGAAGGAAAAAAACGGATGCGAAAACGGGAGGAAAAAGCGGCAAATCAGAAGTGAACGGAACCGCGAAAGGGCTTGGTGAAGAAGGGCCAGCAGCATGCCGGTCGGTCATGAAAAAACGGATGGCGCAAAAGCCATCCGTTTTTTGGGAATGCAGCTGTTATGGACGGGTGCCAAGACCCGCTCCGGATCCGTTTTTTAACGGCGGGGAGACAGGCGGCGTTCCGCTGTTTGCACCTGTTCCGCCGTTCGTTCCGTTCGTTTGGCCGCTGTTGTTCGTTCCTTGGTTGTTTGTTCCATCCGTTTGGCCATTGTTTTGGTTGGCCCCGCCGCTGTTGCCATTTTCTTGTCCGCCGCTTGCGCCGCCGTTTTGTTCATTGTTGTTTCCCTGACCGTTTTCGTTTCCGTTATTCCCGCTGTTGCCTTGATCGGTGCCGCCGTTTTGCCCGCCGCTGCCTTGGCTGTCATCCCCCGGTTGTTGTGGCGCGGGAGTTTGATCTTCTCCGCCGGGGACATGAACGCTGGCTATGGCCGGTTTGCTCATTCGTTCGCCGTCTTTTGCGTACACGGCGATTGTGTACGTCCATCCTGGCGTCGGATTGGAAATCGTGATCGAACGGTCTTTTGTGGTGATCGTATTCGTTTGACCTTGGCCATCTTTGACGCGCACCTCGAAGATCGTCTCATCGGTTTGCTCATCGTATGACCACGAAACCGAGATGGCGTTCGCCGCTTGGTCGTACACAGCGGTCAACCCTTTCACCGCCGGCAGTTCTTCCGGCGCGTCGTTCGCCGTCTCCGTCGGCTCAGTGCCGCGCACGAACAATTCATACGTAATTTCGCTTTCCGGCGTGTATTTGCCGGCAAGTTTCGGCGGATTTGTGCCTTTTTTGATCGGCAGTCTGACGACGCTCTCCGGCTGCTTGAAGCTTCCGCTGCCGTCATCGATATGGGACATTAAGTTTTTCAACAAGTATTTCGGGATTTTTTGTTCCTCTATACTAAGCTTTGCCGTGCTGCTTCGCTTGCTGAAGCCGACCCAAATGGCCGCCGTATAGTTTGGCGTATAGCCGACAATCCAGCTGTCCGGCACATCGTCCCGGTCAAGGCCGAATTTTGCTCCATCTTTCCCATAGTTCGTCGTCCCTGTTTTGCCTGCGAGCTCAAGTCCTGGAACATTGGCCAATTGACCTGTTCCGGAGCGGATGACAGACTTCAGCACGTCCGTGATCATGTAGGCGGTATAGTCGTGCATCACTCGTTTTGGTTTGGGTTGCAAATCCATTTCCGTGCCGTCCGGGAAGACGATTTTTGTCACGGCATATGGCTTCGTATAGACGCCGTTATTACCAAAAGCAGTGTACGCTCCAGCCATTTGCAGCACCGATACGTAGCGGGATACTCCGCCGATAGCGTAAGGCTCATATACTTCATCAAAGCCCATGCCGAGTCGGTTAGCGAACTCCATCGCCCGCTCTTTGCCGACGGCTTGATAGGTTTTGAGCGCCGGAATGTTGTATGACCACGTGAGAGCTTTGCGCAATGTCACCGGCCCAGCGTATTTTCCGCCGGCGTTGCGGATCGGCGTGCCGTCCGAATACGTATACGGCTCGTCAACAAGAATGTGCGCTGTTGACCATTTTAAATATTCAATCGCCGGGCCATAGTCCAAAATCGGCTTGATCGTTGAACCGGGCTGGCCGACCGGTTGGATTGCGTAGTTGAAGCCGAATTCGATATTGTCGCGATGGCGACCGCCGCCTAACGCGCGAATGGCGCCTGTTTTGGTGTCGACGACGGCGATGCCGGATTGCAAATCCTTCTTATTGGTAAAGTATTTGTCAGAGTTTAATAGCTTTTCTACGTATGTTTGAACGTTTTGATCGAGCGTTGTATAAATTTTCAGCCCATCTTCAAAGACGTTGACGTTCGCTTTGTCGGTCACTTCTTTGATTACTTCGTCAATGAAGGCGTCATATGGTACATCATTTTGCGATTTTTTCCGTTTTGTCAGCATCGATTGAATCGGGACTTGTTTCGCTTTTTCCGCTTCTTCCTGGCTGATAAAGCCATGTTTCACCATAAGCGACAATACCGTATCGCGCCGTTTTTTTGCCGCCTCTGGATGGTCATACGGATTATACCGGTTTGGACTTTGCGGCATGCCGGCAAGCAAGGCTGCTTCCGGAAGAGTGAGCTCTTTCAAGTCCGTCTTGCCAAAATAATATTCGGCGGCGCGAGCGACGCCATAAATGCCGTCTGAATAATAAATTTTGTTCAAGTACATTTCCAAAATTTCATGCTTCGAATATTTTTGTTCCAGCTGCAGTGCCAGCCAAGCTTCTTGCGCTTTCCGTTCCAGCGTTTTTTTGGATGAGAGAAACGTCATTTTGACGACTTGCTGGGTGATCGTGCTGCCGCCTTCTGCACCAAATCCTTCCTTGATGTTGGCGAGGACGGCGCCGGCCAAGCGGACGATGTCGATCCCGTGGTGTTCATAAAAGCGGGCGTCCTCTGTTGCCAAGACGGCATCTTCAAGCACTTTCGGCACGTCTTTATACGAAATGTACGTTCGCTTGTAGCCGCCAAGCTCCGCTACTTGTTTTCCATTCATATCGTACAAGACGGAAGAAAGCGGATCTTTAATTTTGGCCTCATCCAGCGGAGGAGCGTCCTTAACGAAATAGGCGAAAGTGGCAATACCCCCGATGGCGCCAAGGACCATCATCAGCAATATCGCAATGGCGATGGTTTTTAACCACGATCTTCCTCGTTTCGTTTTCGCTTTCTTCTGTTTCGTTTGTTTCGCTGCCTGCTTTCGTTCTACGCGAGAACGATATTCACCAGACATAAGCAAATCCTGCCTTTCTTACAAGTTTTCACTTCAACGGGTGAAGTACACGTTGTCTACTACACTAATATAATCAATTCTCGGCTGGTAGCCAAGCGGAATGGAATGTCCATGCCGTTCGATCTCTTGTTTCGGAATCGACTTTCGTCCGCCGGCTTCCTGTTTGTTCCACCAAGCGATCAAATGAGAGGCGTCAAGCAAATACGTTTCATTGAGCAAAGAAAAACGCAAAATCGCAAAACAAATGCCGCCGTGGGCGACGACTTGCTCCATATGGCGGATTTGATGAGCGTGGAAATTTTTCAGCGGAAACGCCGTTTTGTTTTTTGTCTCTTTCGCCTCAAAGTCGATGTACTTGCCGCGGTACACACCGTTGTAGTCGGTCGTCGACGCTTGCCGGAAGTAGGCTTCGGTAATGACGGCGGCGCTCCGTTTCGGATAGTCGACGCGCACGATTTGCACCGGGGTCGGCTTTTTATGGATGACAGCGATGCCGCGTTCCCGGTAATATTCATTCGTCGCGTTTAAGTCGTCTTCGAGCGTCATACCGCGATTGGCATAATCGGCCGCCGGCCGGCGCGCGGCGTTCGGCTTGTTTCCGCGATACTCTTTTCCGCTCGGGTATTTGAGTGCCATCGCGTTCATCTCCTTTGAATGGTTTTTATTATACCATACGCTCCGGTCATATGCGCTCTTTTTCTTTTCCTCCTTTCGACTGAAGGCAAGCGAAGGAGGTCAATGTCGAATGGCGGCTGCTTGCCACTTTCTTTGCCGAATTCGTTCTACTTTTGTCGCCGCAGCAGGAGTCGTCCTTCCCGCCGCGAATGGAATATCATCATGCGAGAAATGGGGGAGAGGGAATGGAAAAACGGCTCGTGAAAAAAGAGGAGATCGAAAAGCAGCTGCAGGAAATTGTTGCACTCATCGAGCAGGTCGATGCGAAAATGGAAAAAGTGATCGCCGATGTCATCGAAGAGCGTTATACGCAAAATCAAGCACAGCTCGGGCGGCTTGAAGGGCAGATCGCCGGCGTGGAACAGCGGCTTGAGAAGGAGAAGCAGCGTGCTGCACTTCCGCTTTCGTCGAAACTGTATTTGGTGTGAGCCGGTCGGTATGGTATCATCAAACAGAAGCGCATCGCGGCAAAACGCATCCGTTCTCCGGGCCATAGGGCACATGGGCAAACCGGATTTGCCGGCATGGATAAGGAGGAGGCGCCATGGAAAAAGAGCTTAAGGCGTTGACGAAGCGGCTGCAACAATACAACGAACAGTTGCTTTTGATCGCCCGGCGCGCCCGCGAGCGGAACGAGGAGCCGGATTTTTTTGGCGACGTGAAACCGATGGCCGAAGAGGTGCAGGCCGTTGCCGAACGGTGGAAGGACGCCGCTTCCCGCTGGGTCCGCCATGCGCGGCCGAAATATGTCCATGAGCGGCAAATTGAAGCCGCCGCCGACCATATGGCGAAGCTGTGCGTTGAGGCATTTTATCCATCCGTTCCTGAGCGCCGCATCAAGCAATACAGCCAGGCCGTCGCTTATACGCTGGCGCTTGTCAAGGAACGGCTTGACGACACGAGCGAAGCAGGCAAGGAGAGGCTTTGACGGGGCAGGAGAAAGCGGCCGCACGGAAAAAGGGGCTGACCCAAAACGCGAGTGCGTTTTGGATCAGCCCCCTTTTTTGTTTTATGTGTCTTTGCCTGTTGTGATCGAGACAGGGCCGCCTTCTGCAGTAGCGACGGTGTTGATCTCGTATTCGACCCGCTCCGTATGCTTGGGCGGCGCTGGTTTTCCATGTTTCGGCTTTTCATGGTCATGGCCTTTCAATTTATGGTTAAAGTGGACGCCTCGACCCATCGCCAATCCCCCCTTGCACGACAATTCCTCTTGCCTCTTTAGGGTGGGAAGAAACATCGTTTTTTATGCGTCTTGAGGAACAGGGGCAAAAAAAAGAAGGGAAAAGCTCCCTCATCGTCCTACAGCCCAGCGTATTCCCCTGCTTCATCCGGCTGAGAGGCGCCGGCTTTTTCGAGCTCACGCACGAGATCGCGGTACTCGGCGAGCGAAATTTCCCCGCGCAAATACAGACGGCGGGCAAAATCAAGCAGTTCGTTCGCCTCAGCCGGTTCGCAATGTTTGACCGCCATAAACTTATGCTTTAACTCCGTCACGTTCATTGATGCTTTTCCCCCTTCCCCCTTTTTTACATCGTACCATAAAAATAGGAAGAAAGAATGATTTCGGAAAATTAAAACTTCCGACAAGAGATGACATGTCCGTACACGCCATCGGGCGCCGTCACATATACTAGTGGCAGCCCACCTCTTCGGCCTGGAAGGTTGGTGGCTCATCAGCATGAATGTTGTTCGTTTGCGTGCGAAACAGCGCACGGCCGCATCTTGCCTGTACGAGCCGCTTTCTAGGCAAGGGGGAATGGACACCAACAATGGGGGAGAAGGAATATGCATCGTTACTCGCGCCCGGTTTTACCACCGCCCACGTATGGTCCGTATGGCTTAGGCAGCCATTATCATCCTTACTTCCACTATGGAGGTTCATCTTTTCCATCGGCGCCGGGGCACTGGCCCTTTTTTCCGTCCACCCATGCCGCCCCGCCTCCCCATCCGGCGTCATACCCAAAGCCGGGGCCGCTTTTGCCGCCGCCGCGCCCGTCGTTTCTCGCCCAGTTTAAAAACAGCGACGGAACGTACGATATCAACAAAATGATGAGTACCGTGGGGCAAATGATCAATACGGTCAATCAAGTGAATGGCGTGTTGAAAGGATTGCTCGGTACGTTTAAAAAATGAAACCGCGTCATGGCACGACGGTCGAGCGCGCTTGAAAAAGGGAAACCGCTCCGCCGTTTGCACGGGGAGCGGTTTTCACGTTGTCAAATGAGCAACTCATACACTTCATTGAGCTGATACACGCGCTCATAATCGCGCTCATCCATCGCATAGCGGATTTCATGGGGCAAAATGCGGTCCAAAAAGGCGCTTTCTTCTTGCGTCAAGTCGCGGACAAATTCCCCTTCGCCTCGGTATGGTTTGCTGATCAGTTTTTTGTAAATGCGTTTTGGGGTGTCGCCGTGGTGATCCAAATAGTTGGACAGCACTTCGCGCAAGTAAGCGAGTGTTTGTTCCATCATCGTCCGCCCCCTTCAAAAAAAGAGACAAACTCTTTGCTTGTGTTTGTGCGGCCTTGGACGTACGGATTTTCTTCCGTCACGCGGTCCGGGTCGAGGTTTGTTTTGATGACAAGCATCGGCTCATCCGACGGCTCGTTGATCAGTCGGTCGTTCAATTGTTTGAAATCGGGCAGTTTCGCCATTCGTTTTGCACCTCCTATCAGTAGCGTAGCTTGTCAGCCGAGAAAGTATGTATGCATCGTTTTGGCCGCGGCAAGGCAAGCAAATGGCAAACAATAAGGGGGTGATGGCGGTGACAGACTGCAACGACAACTGGAAGCGGAAAAACAAATACACGAACAACCGTGAGGAAATCGCCAATGAATGGGTAATCAAAAAAGGAACGCCGGAAGAGGGCGAACGTTCTGGAAATTCACTCCATAAACAATAGAAGATGGACAAGAAACAAGCCGCTTCCCATGCAGGGAACGGCTTGTTTCACGCCCAAGCGCGGCGCTGGCCGTTGCCAAAATGGTTTTTGAACGCATACACAGGCTGGATCGTCTTCAATCGATATCGATATATTTCCGTTTTTGCGGCAGCTGGATGGTGAGCGTCCCATTTTGAAACGAGGCTTTCACCTCATGCTCAGCGACCGGATACGGAAACGGAATCAGCCGCGCCACGCGCCGCCGTGCGTGGCGGCGTTCGTATACATGGCCGTGATGATCTGCCGATTCAATGGTTTCATTGTGATCGACGATCAGCTGCAGCCCATCTTCCTGCCATTGCAAGCTGATTTGTTCCCTTTTGATGTCAGGCAGCCGGACAATGATTTGGTAATCGTGCTTCGTCTCTTTCACCTCGATCGGAATGTACGCGGCAGCAAACGTTTGTGCGAAATAGTCATCGAGCGTTTCAAACAGTTTTTGCAGCGGCCGTTCATCAAACCATTGATTCATCATTTTCCGCAAATGATGGAACGGGTGATGGCCTCCCCCATTGGCTGGTGGTTGAAACGATTCATTCATTGCGCTTCCCTCCCTTTTTTCAAAACAGCGAAATGACTCTGTCGGGACGCTGCCGATTGGCAAGGCGATTCACTGTCAATGTATGTACGGAGCGAAAAAAAAGCTACTCCGTACTTTTTTAGGGAGTTTTCATCTTGTTTTAACCCAGATGGAATATAATGACACCACCATCCATGAGATGCACATCAATAACGCTGTCGGTTGCCCGGCGGCGGGAGGAGGGATGGCGCGATGCATTGGGTTCATTGGTTGGTGACATTGTTTTTTTCTGGAACAGCCGTGTCGCTTCTTTCCTATCAAGCGTTGGAAATCGTTCAAGCCATTGTCGATTGGATCGTTGACCGCCACTCGTAAACAGCTGCCTGCGCCGCTTTTGGCCGATTCATTTTTGAGGGCGTCTCGAACAGGCGCCCCATTCCTTTTTTGACTGCTGGCTGTCCGTTGGCGGTGGACGATTTGTTGTGTATAGTGAAAGATGTATAAAATGAAAGCAAACAGCCGCAATGGAGGAGGAGCAGCTGATGAACGGACGTATTTTATTGATTGAAGATGAAGCCGGGCTCGCCCGGTTTTTGGAGCTTGACTTAAAGCACGAAGGCTTTGACGTGCATGTATGCGCCGATGGACGCGAAGGGCTCGAGCTCGCTCTTTCGGAGCAGTGGGATCTCATTTTGCTTGATGTGATGCTGCCGCGTTTAAATGGCATGGAAGTATGCCGCCGCATCCGGGCGGCGAAATCGACGCCGATCATGATGATCACAGCGCGCGACAGCGTGTTTGACCGCGTCATGGGGCTCGATAACGGGGCCGATGACTACATCGTCAAACCGTTTGCCATTGAAGAGCTGCTCGCCCGCATCCGCGCCTTGTTCCGCCGCGTTCATCCGGAAGCGAACGCCCAAGTGTTGACGTTTAAAGATTTAGTCGTTGACGTGCAGGCGCGCACAGTGAAAAAAGGAGACGAATTTATTGAGCTGACGAAGCGCGAATACGATTTGCTCGTCGCCTTTATGCAAAACATCAATGTCGTCTTGACGCGTGATGCGCTCCTTGACAAAGTGTGGGGGTTCGACGCCGAGGTTGAGACGAACGTCGTTGACGTCTACGTTCGCTATTTGCGGCAAAAGCTTGACGAACACGATAAAGAGCGGTATATCCAAACGGTGCGCGGCACGGGATATGTGATGCGGCCATGAAGAGGGAGGCGATTCGCCGGCTTTCGCTGAAAGGGAAGCTGACCGTTTTGTCGGCCGGGGCGATTTTCATTACGTATTTTGTGTTTACGTTTTTGCAATATCATATGGTCAAACAATGGCTGCTGAAGGAAGAAGAAAAAACGATGGAACAAACGGTGGCGGAAATTGAAACATATTACGCGGAAAAACGTAATCTATCATGGGAAGGGATTCGCCGCAGCCGCGCGTTTTTGGAAAAGCTGAATGAACGCTACCAGCTCATTCGCGTTACGGATGAGAAAGGAAACGTCATCGTCTCCGTTTCAAATGGGGCGGCGGTGTCGCTATCGCCAAGCGAGATGCCCGACAAGCGGAAGATGGATGAGCATTTCATCAACAATGAACGGTTTTTGCTGCTCCGTCAGCCGCTGCATATCGGCAACTTGCATGGAACGATCGAGATCGCCCGTCGGCTGGCGAGGTTCCAGCAAGTGACCAACACACTCTTTCTCATCATGACGGCGATCGGCTTTTTGGCCATGGCGGCAAGCGCTGTCGCCGGCCGGTTCGTGGCGCAAAGCTTCGTCCGGCCGTTGCAAACGCTGGCCAAAACGATGGCGGACATTCAAAACAACGGGCTGAAACGGCGCATTGATGTGCCTCCGGCGCGCGATGAAATCGCGGAACTGATGGTGATGTTCAACGGCATGATGGATGAAATTGAGCGGTCGTTCGCCATGCAGCGGCAATTTGTCGAGGATGCGTCCCATGAACTGCGCACACCGCTCGCCATTTTGCAAGGCCATCTTTCGTTGCTGCAACGATGGGGAAAGCACAATCCAGAGATTTTAGAAGAATCGCTCGAGGCGGCGGTGAAAGAAGCGGAGCGGCTGAAGCGGCTCGTTCTCGAGCTTCTTGACTTGTCGCGCGCCGAGGCGATCACGGTGCCGGATGAGGTCGCGCCGATGGATGCCGCGGCGGCTGTCGGACAAGTCGTCAAAAATTTCCGCGTCTTGCACCCGGATTTCCAATTTCTGATTGACCAGCCGGATAAGCCGATTGCGCGCGCGGCGATGGCGAAACATCATTTTGAACAATTGCTGTTCATTTTGCTTGACAATGCGGTAAAATATTCTCAGCGAGTGAAACAAATCGCGATTTCCTTGCGCGAGGAAGGGCCGTTTGTCATCGTGTCCATCCGTGATTATGGCATCGGCATTCCGAAAGAAGAGCTGAAAAACGTTTTTTTGCGCTTTTACCGCGTCGACAAGGCGCGCAGCCGCGAACAAGGCGGCGCCGGGCTCGGCCTTTCGATCGCCAAGGAGATCATCGATAAGTACGGCGGGCAAATTGCGTTGGAAAGCGAAGTTGGGAAAGGAACGACGGTGGAGCTCGCCATTCCGAAAGCGGAATAGGAGAGGAGCGTGAGGCAATGGGACATCCCCATGAGGAAGAGGCGGCAAGCAAAAAAGTGATTCATCACCTCGTTGAAAAATTCCGCAAGCGCGGGGTGAAAATCGCGACATGCAAACCGCGGACGATGATGTCGCTTGAATGCTTAGATGAGATCGACAAAATGAGAGGATGAATCGAAGAAAAGAAAATGGAAGCGAAACAGCGCATCATTCCGGCCATTAAAACGATGAAGCAATTTGACGCCTTTTTGTCAAGCGGTTACACGGTCGGCGTGTTGCTTGAGGTGCATATTGCCCAGTTAAAAAGCATCTTTGCCTATGCGCGCCGGCATGGCAAGGAGTTGCTCATTCACGTCGACTTGGTGCAAGGGCTGAGCCATGATGAACATGCGGCGGAATACCTTTGCCAAGAGTTCCGCCCGCATGGCCTCATTTCCACGAAAGCGGGCGTCATTATGAAGGCGCGGCAAAAACGAGTCTTGGCCGTGCAACGCATCTTTTTGCTCGATTCTCATGCGTTGGAGAAAAGCTATCAGCTGATCGCCAAAACGAATCCGGACTGCATCGAAGTCATCCCGGGCGCCATGCCGCACATCATCCGCGAAGTGAAAGAACGGACGGGAAAACCGATTTACGCCGGCGGCCTCATCCGCACGGTCGACGATGTCGAGCGGGCGCTGGAAGCCGGCGCGGCATCGGTGACGACGTCAAATGAAACGCTTTGGCGCCATTATGACCGACCCCGCGGTGAGGAAGCCGGTGGAAGTCGTTGAAGCGTCGAGCTAGCCAAACGGGCGACGATCTGTTATAATGGAATCAACAAGTTAATTATCAGTCAGGAGACATGGAGAGACCATGCACACATGGTAGGCGAAGGCTTATCGTGTTTGCACTGGTCTCTTTTTGTCTTTTTTACAAAGGAGGAGTTTGACATGGCGTTCTCAAGCAAACAGCGGAGCGATGTTCTTCAAGCGATGAGCGAAAAACAATATGATCTTCTCGTCATCGGCGGGGGGATCACCGGCTCTGGCATCGCCCTTGATGCCATCTCGCGCGGCATGACGGTCGCGCTTGTCGAGATGCAAGATTTCGCCGCCGGCACGTCAAGCCGGTCGACGAAGCTTGTTCACGGCGGCTTGCGCTACTTAAAGCAGTTCGAGGTGAAGCTTGTCGCGGAAGTCGGGCGCGAACGGGCGATTGTGTATGAAAACGGCCCGCACGTCACCACACCGGAGTGGATGCTGCTGCCCATTTATCGCGGCGGGACGTTTGGCAAATGGAGCACGTCGGTCGGCCTTTGGCTGTATGACCGGCTGGCTGGCGTCAAGCCAAGCGAGCGGCGCACGATGCTTGATGCCCGGCAGACGTTGGAAAAAGAGCCGCTCTTAAAGCGCGATGGCCTCCTTGGCGGCGGCTATTACGTCGAGTATCGGACCGACGATGCCCGCCTGACGATGGAAGTGATCAAAAAAGCGGTCGAGCTTGGCGCCGACGCCGTCAACTACGTAAAAGCCGAACAGTTTTTGTACGACGAGCGCGGCCGCGCGATCGGCGCCCGCTGCCGCGACCTGATCGGCGGACGAGTGTATGACATCCGCGCCAAAAAAGTCGTCAATGCCGCCGGACCGTGGGTTGATGCGCTGCGCGACAAAGACGGTTCGAAAACCGGCAAACGCCTCCAACTGACCAAAGGCGTCCATATCGTCATCGATCAAAAGCGTTTTCCGCTCAAGCAGGCAGTCTATTTTGACACCCCGGACGGCCGGATGGTGTTTGCCATTCCGCGGGATGGGAAAACGTATGTCGGCACGACCGATACATTTTATGACGATGACCCGGCTCATCCGGCCATGACCGAAGAAGACCGTGATTACTTATTGCAGGCGATTCACTACATGTTCCCGTCCGTCGGCATCACCGCTGATGATGTCGAGTCGAGCTGGGCTGGCGTCCGTCCGCTCATTTATGAAGAAGGGAAAGACCCGTCGGAAATTTCCCGCAAAGACGAGATTTGGACATCGCCATCCGGCCTCATCACGATCGCTGGCGGCAAACTGACCGGCTACCGGAAAATGGCGGAAACGGTCGTTGACCTCGTCGCCAAACAATTGGAAAAAGAAGAGGGAAACACGTTCCGCCCGTGCCAAACGAAACAGCTGCCAATTTCCGGGGGCGATGTCGGCGGCTCGCACCGGCTGCCGGTCTTCATCGCCGAAAAGGCGAAGGAAGCGGCGCGCTATGGGCTGACAGAAGAACAAGGGGCGCGGCTGGCAAAACAGTACGGCACAAATGTCGACCGCCTCTTTGCCTTAAGCAACGAGTACGACCGCTCGTCCGGCTTAACGCGCGAAACGTTCGTCCGCCTCGTCTACGCCATCGAGGAAGAAATGGCGGTCAAACCAGTCGACTACTTCATCCGCCGCACCGGAGCGCTGTTGTTTGATATTGATTCGGTCCGGCGTGAGAAAGAGGCGGTTGTTGCGTTTATGGCGCGGTATTTTGGGTGGACCGAGGAAGAGCGGGACATGTATGGGAAGGAACTCGATCAGGAACTGCGGCGTGCCGTGTTGGCGGAGGAAGGAGAGGAGTGAATGATCCTTTGAAGGAAATGATGAGCGCCTGAATCCAGGGCGCTTTTTTGATGGATTTTTTCGTAAAAATTAAGTAAAATTTAAACAAAAACAAAGCGGGGGAAGAGAATGTCAGTTGCATACAATCCGCAAACGAAGCAGTTTCATTTGCGGGCGGGCAAGGCAAGCTACGTGATGCAGCTTTTCCGCTCCGGCTATTTGGCGCATGTTTATTGGGGAAAAGCGGTGCGCGATGTTCGGGGGGCGCGGGCATTTCCGCGGCTGGACCGCGCGTTTTCCCCCAATCCCGACCCGTCTGACCGCACGTTTTCGCTCGATACGCTGCCGCAAGAATATCCAGCTACGGCGGCGACGAGCTGATGTATGCCGGAGTGGCCTTGCCGCACCGCTTGGGCGATTTTATCAGCATGATGTGGCGATTGAAAGCCGTTCGATGATAGGGGGAATGATGCGGCCTGAGCGGATGCATCAGCGCGAAACAAACGAATCGAACCCGGCATGTTAGATGCCGGGTTCAAACTGTTTGAGCTTCTCGATGATGCGCCGCTTCCGATAAAGCATCTTCCCGGTTTCGGCGATGTCTTCCATAAACGATTTGTTAAACAGCGAACCGAAAATGACGCCGATGATCGGCACGGCTTGAAACAGCTTTTTCCATCCGTACTGGTCGCGGAACGTCATCATCACTTCCCGCCATCCTTGCAGTTCGGAAAAGACGCGCCCGCGTTCATGGGAGAACGACGAAAGTTCGTCCAAAATCGCTTTTTTCCCGACGATGTCCGCCGCGGCAAACTGCAGGCATTTGACGACAAACACGCGCTCCTCTTTTTCCTTCGGGTCATATCCGTACACGATGGCGATCTCTTGCAGCGTTTTCAGCGCTAAGCCGAGAAGCGCCGGAATGTCCACCGCCAGCGTCAGCGCCCCGCCCATTCCAGTCGCCGCCCCTTGCAGCTGGGCGAACGTGACGCGCGCATCGATCAACTCGTCGCAGACGCGGTCCATCGTCGCAAGCGGCAAGTGCGGCACCTCGGCCAACGACGATACGCCAAGCTTGTCCAATACCTTTCCTTCATTCACCAAGTATTGCCCGCCGCTTTGAATATAGCTGCCCAGCTCATCAAGCAGCTGCCCTAGTTTTCGATGGACGACTTTTGGCGTCAGCTTATCGAGCACTTGAAACGGCAAGCGGCCGAGCTTTTCCCAAAACCATAGGTCTTTTTGGGAGTGTTCCCAGTGGGTGATGGTTTGGAGTTCTTGTTTCAACATCTGTCGCGTTTCCATCTCCGCTCCGCCTCCTTCCTATATTTATTAAGGTGAATAAATGCTCAAACGATTATACGTATTAAAAAAGATTTTGTTTCGCTGTTGATTTTTAGTAAATTATTAACTAGAATATTTACTATAAAGACTTGAAGGAGGCCCTCTCATGATCCCCATCTTAAAACAGCAATTTATCGAACTTTTCGGCGGAATAGGTGAAGACATCCGCGTCTTTTTCGCCCCCGGCCGCGTCAATTTGATCGGTGAGCATACGGATTACAACGGCGGGCATGTGCTGCCGTGCGCGCTTGCGATCGGCACGTATGCGCTTGTTCGGCAGACGAAAGAGCCATTTGTCCGCCTTTACTCCCAAAACTTCCCGGAAACGGGAGTGATCACTGTCTCTTACGATGACTTGTCATACCGGAGCGAGCACGGCTGGGCGAACTACCCGAAAGGGATCTTGGCTGCGTTTCAAGCGCTTGGCCCGCTTGAGACCGGATTGGATATTTTGTATTACGGCACGATCCCGAACGGCGCCGGGCTGTCGTCATCGGCGTCGATTGAGCTTGTGACCGCGGTGATGCTCAACGAACTGTTCAGGCGCGGGCTTGATCAGCTGGAGCTTGTGAAAATGAGCCAAAACGTAGAAAATAAATACGTTGGGGTCAATTGCGGCATTATGGATCAGTTTGCCGTCGGCATGGGGAAACAAGATTGCGCCATTCTATTAAACTGCCAGACGCTCGAGTACCGCTATTTGCCATTGGTGCTTGACGATTGTGCGATCGTCATCGCGAACACAAACAAAAAGCGCGGCCTGGCGGACTCGGCGTACAACGAGCGGCGGGCGACGTGTGAGGCGGCGCTTGCGAAGCTGCAAAGCGTGCGGAACATCGCCTCGCTCGGCGAGCTGACAAACGCAGAGCTGGCCCGTTATGAACATCTTCTTTCCCCGCTTGAACGAAAGCGGGCCCGCCATGCGGTGACGGAAAACGAGCGGACGCTTGAAGCCGCCCAGGCGCTTGAGCAGGGAGACCTCGTCCGCTTTGGCGAGTTGATGAAACAGTCGCATTTGTCGCTGCGCAATGATTACGAAGTGACAGGCGTTGAACTCGACACGCTCGTTGAAGCGGCATGGTCGCACGAAGGAACGGTCGGGGCGCGCATGACTGGAGCCGGATTCGGCGGCTGCACGGTGAACATTGTGAAAAAGGCATGCGTTCAAGATTTCATTGAACGGGTCGGAAACGCGTATGCCGAAAAAATCGGTTATGAAGCAAGCTTTTATGTCGTTGACGTTGGTGACGGGGCGAGAGAACTCACGGAACTGGAGGAGATGAGCCGATGATTTTGGTTTGCGGAGGGGCAGGGTATATCGGCAGCCATGCGGTGTACCGTCTGCTTGAAAAAGGGGAGCGCGTGGTCGTGGTGGATAACTTGCAGACGGGGCACAAAGAAGCGGTTCACCGTGATGCGGTGTTTTGCCAAGGCGATATTCGCGACCGCGAGTTTTTGCGCACGGTGTTTCGCCGGCACGACATTGAGGCGGTCATTCATTTTGCGGCGAACTCATTGGTCGGCGAAAGCATGGAAGAGCCGCTGAAGTATTACGACAACAACGTGTACGGGACACAAGTGCTGCTTGAAGTGATGAAGGAATTTGGCGTCAAGCAAATCGTCTTTTCTTCAACCGCCGCCGTGTATGGGGAGCCGAAACAAATCCCGATCATCGAAACCGATCCGACCGAACCGACAAACGCGTACGGAGAAACAAAGCTGGCGATGGAAAAAATGATGAAATGGGCGGACCGCGCCTATGGCATCCGCTCGATTTCGCTCCGCTACTTTAATGTCGCCGGGGCGTACGGCACGACAATCGGTGAGGACCACAACCCGGAGACGCATCTGATTCCATTGATTTTAAAAGTGCCGCTTGGCCAGCGCGAGGAAATTTCCATTTTCGGCGATGACTACGACACGCCCGACGGCACGTGCATCCGCGACTACATTCATGTGCTTGATCTCGTCGATGCCCACGTGTTGGCGCTTGAAAAACTGCGGAATGGAGCGTCCAGTGACGTGTACAATCTCGGCAACGGCAACGGCTTCAGCGTCAAAGAAGTGATCGAAGCGGCGCGGCAAGTGACCGGACACCCGATCCCCGCTCGCGTCGTGGCGCGGCGGCCGGGCGACCCGGCGCGGCTTGTCGCTTCATCGGAAAAAGCGAAGCGCGAGCTCGGCTGGGAGCCGAAATACTTGTCCATTACGGATATCGTCGCCTCGGCGTGGGAGTGGCACAAAGCGCGGCCAAACGGCTATCGGGGTGTGTGAGCGATGGAACGAATTTGGACGGCGATTGAACAACTGATCCGTTATGCCGAGCAACGCGGCCTTTTAGCGCCGGAAGATGTGGTGTACGCGCGCAACCGCCTGCTGGCAACGCTCCGACTCACGGAATGGCAGCCGGCCGAGGTCAAGGACGTTCCCTTGGCCTCGCCGGCCCCGGTATTGGACGCTATGATTGATTGGGCGTATGAACAAGGATTGTTGGAAACGAATACAACGACCGAGCGCGATATATGGGATGCGAGACTGATGGACTGCGTCATGCCGCGGCCGTCGGAAGTGATCCGCGCCTTTTACGAGCGGTACCGCCGCAGCCCGCAGGAGGCGACGGACTGGTTTTATTCGTTGAGCCAAGCGTCCAATTACATTCAAACGGCGCGCATCGCCAACAATCAGCACTGGAAAGTGTCAACCATCTATGGAGAATTGGATATCACCATTAACTTGGCGAAGCCGGAAAAAGACCCGAAGGAAATCGCCAAATTAAAAGAGATGCCGTCATCCTCGTATCCAAAATGTGTATTATGCAAAGAAAACGAAGGGTATGAAGGAACGTGGCGTCATCCCGCCCGTTCCAATCACCGTGTCATCCCGATCACGTTATTGGATGAACAGTGGTATTTCCAATATTCTCCCTACGTGTACTATCATGAACATTGCATCGTCTTTTCCGCCGAACATGTGCCGATGAAAATGGAGCGGAAGACGCTTGAGCGCTTGCTCGATTTCGTCGAAAAGTTCCCGCACTATTTCATTGGCTCGAACGCCGACTTGCCGATTGTCGGCGGCTCGATTTTAGTGCATGACCATTTCCAAGGAGGGCGTTATCCGTTTGCGATGGAAAAGGCGGAGATCGAAGAGTGTATCCCGCTGCCATCGTTTCCGTCGGTCACAGCCGGCATTGTGCGCTGGCCGATGTCCGTCATCCGTTTGACTGGACCAAAAGAGGACGTGTTGGATGCGGCTGCCTTTTTGTATGAAACATGGCGGACGTACAGCGACCCAAGCGTCGAGATTATGGCCTATAGCGGCGATGTTCCGCACAACACGATCACCCCGATCGCCCGGCGGCGCGGCGATTTGTTTGAGTTGGATATCGTGTTGCGCAACAACCGGACGTCAGCGGAACATCCGTACGGCATTTTCCATCCGCATGAAGAATTGCATCATATTAAAAAAGAAAATATCGGCTTGATCGAAGTGATGGGGCTGGCGGTGCTGCCGGCACGGCTTGCCGTGGAACTGGAGACGCTGGCCGATTATCTCGTGCATCGGACAAAGAAAGAAGACTGGGACGAGTCGATGCATAAACATTGGGATTGGTGCGAAGCCATTCACTCGGCCTATCCGGACATCACGAAGGACAACGTCCATGACATTTTGCGGCACGAAGTCGGACAACGGTTTGTGACCGTGTTGGAACATGCCGGGGTGTTTAAACGGGACCAAAACGGGAAAGAGGCGTTTCGCCGCTTTCTGCAGCACGCGGTGGAGCGCATGTCGTCTCTTGTTTAAATGCGGCGAAAAAACGCGTTTCATATGAAACAGAAAGGGGGCGCGAACAGACGATGGCTACGTTAAAAGAAATCGCGGAAAAAGTCGGCGTTTCGGTCGCGACGGTGTCGCGCGTGCTTAATTACGATACGACGCTGTCCGTCTCTGATGAAACGAGAAAACGCATTTTTGAAGTCGCCCAAGAGCTGAACTACAAAACATTGCGGGAGCGAAGCCAGCAAGCGCGCGAATCGTTTCGCTTCGGGCTCATTCACTGGTATTCGGAACGCCAGGAAATCGATGACCCGTATTATATGGCGATTCGCCTCGGGGTGGAAAAAGAATGTTTTGACCGCGGCATAGAACTGGTCAAACTGTTTAAGCAAAATGGCGTTTATCCGACCGAACGGATGGAAGGGCTTGACGGCGTCATCGCCGTCGGAAAGTTCGGCTCCAAAGAAGTCAGCACCTTTGCTTCGAGTGCGAAGCAGATCGTATTTGTCGACTGCTCGCCTGATGAGCGGCGGTTCGACTCGGTTGTCATTGACCTGCGCCAGGCGACGATCGCCGTGCTAGACTATTTGCTTGAAATGGGGCATACGGAAATCGGATACATCGGCGGCCGCGAATATGTCGACGAAGGGACGCCAATCCGTGATGAGCGCGAGGCGGCGTTTTACGAATATTTGTATGTCAAAGGGCTGTATGATTCCCGCTATGTATGGATCGGTGCCTTCACTGCTGAAGATGGCTATCGGCTGATGAAAGAGGCTGTTTCAGGCGGCGACTTGCCGACGGCGTTTTTCATCGCCAGCGACTCGATGGCGATCGGCGCCCTGCGTGCGCTGCATGAAGCCGGGATCGCCGTGCCCGAGGATATAGCGGTTGTCGGATTCAATGATTTGCCGATGGCTGCGTTTCTCCACCCGCCTCTGTCAACTGTAAAAGTGTACACGGAGTTTATGGGCGAAACGTCTGTTGAGCTGCTTGTTGAGCGGTTGACGACGAAGCGGGTGATATGCAAGAAAGTGGTTGTGCCGACAGATCTTGTGATCCGCGCAAGCAGTGGGGCCAATCGAAAAGGGGCCGGGTCAAAAGAGCGATAATGCTTCTATCTGAGGCGCCATGGAAAAAGAGACCACCACGAAAAACCCGATAAAACCAAGGGGTTCAGAGGTGGTCTCTTTCACATACTTTAGTTCCATTTCAGTGAGCGACCCGCCACCTACGCTTCGCTTAGAGGCGGGGGCTTCAAGCGACTTGGGCGTGTTTGCCGAACGGTAAGCCACACACCTATTCGTTGGCTAACGCCAACCGACATTCATCTCCCACTTTCACTTCGTTTCGAAATGGAAGACTTCTTTCGAAAAAATGTTAAAAAGGGGCTTTTGAGTCAGCCGCTTTTTGTCATTAATGAAACTCGATGTCGACCCGTTTTTTCGTTCCGGCAGTTGTTTTCGGGATATGAATGTCCAACACACCGTTTTTGTACGTCGCGCGAATGTTGTCCGCCGCCGCATCGGCCGGCAGGGTGATCGACCGTTGGAAGCGGCCGAAGAAGCGTTCGCGCCGGTGCATTTGTTCTTCTTTGACATCGTGATGGCGTTGAATCGTGCCGCTGATCGTCAACACGTTATTGTGCACATCAATGTGCACATCTTCTTTTCGCTCGAGCCCCGGCAAATCGCACGAAACGACGTACTCGTTTTCCGTTTCATGCATGTCCATGCGCGGCATCCAGTGCTGATCGTCCATGTGGCCAAACAATGATGGAAAATCGCTTGTGAAAAAGCGGTTCATATCCCGGCGGATCGCTTCCAAATGACGGAACGGGTCATACGGAATTAACGCCATAACTGCCATCCTCCTTAACAAGAAATGTTTTTCCACTCAGTAGTGTGAACCGGATTCGTCTGTTTTATGTATGATTGGTTTGTAATTGTTCCATCACCGTCAAATACGCTTGAATCAGCGCGATTTTCACGTCATTGGGCAAGTCGGAGGCGGCCACCCGCTTAACGGCGTAATAAAACTTCACTTCGGACGATTGCCGCACGCGCGGATGCGTCCATTCATCGCGCAACTCTTGCCTTATCGTTTCATACAAAAGAGTTTGGCTTTCTTGTTCATCAAGCGGTCCGGCCGCCAGCGATCGATTCGGCCAAAGGCGGCGGTAGGCGTCAAGCAAAACGGAAAATGAATGATTCATCGCATCCATTCCTCCTTCGTTGATGCTCGTTTTTTATCTTATTACACATTTTCATTATAGTTGATGTGAGCAGCCATTACAGGGGGGAGTCTGCAACATTGCGGATGGAAATTCCAGTTGACATAGAAAGTCAGGCGTAATATAATCAAAATCGCCGTTTCACGACAGCGCGATGCCAAGAGGCAAATGGCAACGAAACAATCAAAAAATGTGGTTGACAAACAGCGGATGATAAGTATAATAAAATATTGCCGCAACGTAATAAACGGATAAACGCGGCAGAAACAAAGCAGAGAAAACAATGCTTGACATTTTGAAAGATTTGTTTATATAATAATAGTTGTCGTTAAGTTATAAGTTACAAAAGCAGTTGCTTGTTCCTTGAAAACTGAACGAAACGAAGCGCGACGAAAAGCGGAGGTCCGCGGGTCGCCGCGATGGGCAAATGTTCTTCGCCTGCAAGGGTGCTTGCACCCGGAAGGCGAAGGTTATTTGACCCCGAGCGGCGGCGGACCGAAGCTGGACAATACGAAAAGCGGAGGTCCGCATGGGCCGAAGCAAAAGCCAATCAACTTTCTTTGGAGAGTTTGATCCTGGCTCAGGACGAACGCTGGCGGCGTGCCTAATACATGCAAGTCGAGCGGACCGAACGAGGGCTTGCTCTTGTTTGGTCAGCGGCGGACGGGTGAGTAACACGTGGGCAACCTGCCCGCAAGACCGGGATAACTCCGGGAAACCGGAGCTAATACCGGATAACA
>NZ_JHUS01000049.1:0-19189 GCF_000691465.1 Geobacillus sp. CAMR5420 | reverse complement strand
GATGAGATTTCCCACCGCGCAAAGCGGGTAAGATCCCTCGAAGATGACGAGGTCGATAGGTCCGAGGTGGAAGCGTGGCGACACGTGGAGCTGACGGATACTAATCGATCGAGGGCTTAACCTAGCAAGAAAAGTGGAGGCCGCCCGCTTATCGGCGAGGTGCGCTGGAGGGCCTGCGAGGAGGCTGTCGCCCGCCGCAGCAGGACCGAAGCGTCGCGAGCCGATGGCGGCCGGAACTAGACAGCGAAAAGCGCAGGCGAGCGGATCGCCCCGGCTTCTTCCCAAAACGGTTATCTAGTTTTGAAGGAATGAACTTCCTTCACCATTACAACGCGGAAGTAGTTCAGTGGTAGAACACCACCTTGCCAAGGTGGGGGTCGCGGGTTCGAGTCCCGTCTTCCGCTTCCCAATATGCGCTCGTAGCTCAATTGGATAGAGCATCTGACTACGGATCAGAAGGTTAGGGGTTCGAATCCTCTCGAGCGCGTTTCATTATCTTTAAAAAAGATATTGACAAAAAAACGATTTGCCATTATATTTTTATTGCAATCGTTTTTACGACAAGTTCACTGATATGGATTATGCGGGTGTAGTTTAATGGTAAAACCTCAGCTTCCCAAGCTGAAGTCGTGGGTTCGATTCCCATCACCCGCTTTCCTTTATTTTATCGTGAATATTGTGGAGTATGCTCTGTTGATGATGCTCCAGCAACTTGGCAGGATCGAGCAACGAGCAATAGCTTCTTTGGAACAACTATGAGTTGCCCCGACGCATCGGGCTTCTTCGAGTAAGCTTGTAGAGGAAGGGGCAGCGGAAATAATGAGAGTGTCGTGATTGCTATGTCCCAGTAGCTCAGAAGGATCGAGCAACGAGCAAAGGCTTCTATGAAACAGCTGCGAGTTGTCCCGACGCATCAAGCTTCCTTGAGTAGGCTTGTAGAGGAAGGGACAGCGAGGATATTGGAGTTTCCTAATGGATTGTGTCCCAGTAGCTCAGTAGGATAGAGCAGCGGCCTTCTAAGCCGTCGGTCGGGAGTTCGAGTCTCTCCTGGGACGCCATTTCCATACAAAAAGAACGCGCAAAAGGCGCTGGAACGAAGTTCCCTGATCGCTAAGTCTATGTGCGAGAGGGGAATTTTTTATTTGGCTAGGGGGCAGACAGCAAGGGATATGGGAGTGTTCTATTGATGATGTTCCAGTAGCTCAGAAGGATCGAGCAACGAGCAAAGGCTTCTATGAAAAGGCTGCGAGTTGCCCCGACGCATCGGGCTTCTTCGAGTAAGCTTGTAGAGGAAGGGGCACCGGCCCTAAGCCGTCGGTCGGGAGTTCGAGTCTCTCCTGGGACGCCATTTCCATACAAAAAGAACGCGCAAAAGGCGCTGGAACGAAGTTCTCCGATCGCCAGGAAAGAAGATTGATTCCATGTGCGAGAGGGGAATTTTTTATTTGGCTAGGGAGCAGACAACAAGGGATATGGGAGTGTTCTATTGATGATGTTCCAGTAGCTCAGGAGGATAGAGCAACGAGCAAAGGCTTCTATGAAACAGCTGCGAGTTGCCCCGACGCATCAAGCTTCCTTGAGTAGGCTTGTAGAGGAAGGGACAGCGAGGATATTGGAGTTTCCTAATGGATTGTGTCCCAGTAGTTAAAACGGTTACGTGCTTTTTTATTTTCCCTCGTCTTTTTAGCATTTGTAGACGTAAAAGAACAAAGTGGTTCGTGGGCGTAACCACCATTGAAAGTTCCTTTGGTTGGCCTCATCGCCTATTGGGTCGAATTTTGTCTCGCAAATGAAAACAAATTGAAACGTTCATGGCGGCGAAAGTTTGTTAAAATGTATAGGATAGAAATAAAATTCGAAAACGTGCCATACAATGAACATGCATGGCAAATATACGAGTCAGGTGATCGACATGGGGTTTGAACAGCAACTTGTTCATAAAACATTTTATGAGACGCTTGTCGAGACGGGGGAACGCGACGTTGTCCGCGCGCTTGGCGAGATGTTTTTCGCGGCGCATCGGGATGGCGCGGATTTGTCGTCGATTCGCTTTGCCCAAGGGGAAGTGTATTTCCACTGCCACGACTATGAAGCGGCCATTTTTAAATGGGAACAAGTCCAGCGCGATGATTTGCGCCCTTGGGCGCAAAAAAACATCGCCGACAGCTGCTATGAGCTTGGCCGTCTCGAGCTGGCCGAGGAGCTGTACCGTTCGATTGAGACGGACAGCGAAACGTTGCAGGCAGAAATCATGTTGCGTCTGTTTTCGCTCTACCGTGAGCTGGGGGAAAATGCGAAAGCGGATGATATGATTAAGCGCGGGGTGTCGCGGTATCCGGATTATCCGAATATGACCGAATGGGCGCGCGCCTTTTTCGAGGAGCAAGGTGATTGGGAAAGCGCCGTTGAGCTTGCGTTAGGAGAGACGTTGCGGACATCGGCGCGCCGTTGGGTCGACATCTTGATCGGTTATGTGGAACAAGGGCATGCGAGAGTGATGGCGCCTGAGCGGTTTTCACGCTGCCTGGCGCTGCTGTATGAAACGGATCGGGTGAAATTTGAGCGGCTCGTGCAGGCGCTATGGAACGGGTATCGAGATGGCGACCTTTATTTTTCGTGGCTGGCGGAGTGGAATCGTCTCTATGAGGAATTAGAGATCCGCCGCGACTATGACTGGAAGAGAATCCCTGTTCTTTTAGCGGATGCGTATGCGGGATTGATGAAAGGTCCGTACCGATTAAAAGAGTTGGTGGAAGTGGCGCCGCCGCTTGTGAAAAGCTGGATGAGTTTAGCCGACGGTCCGGAGGCAGCGGCAGCGGCGGCTGCCTTGTTGGCGTGGAGCGAGAAATTTCCTGAGGCGTTTCAAGAAGAGACGATCAACGACGCCGCTAAGCGGCTCGTTCATGCGAAACGGCCCGTTCGGGAGACGGGTGTGTCGCTGTTTGACGAAATAGCCGATTGGGCGGAAGAACAGCGGGCGGGTTCGCACTTCCGCTTCCGCTGGGTCGTGCGGCAGTTGTCCGATTCGCGGACGCATTGCGTTTTGGTCGCTGGAGCGTCGCGCCATGAACGGTTGGCGTTTTTGCGGACGTTGGTCGGCGAGGCGGCGTTGGCGGCGCCATCTGCGCCGGTGCTGGCATGGAGAAACGGCGGGGAGCTGGAAGTGGCGAAAATCAGCGATGATCAGTTTACCGTTTTCTCGAGCATTGATGAATTTCAACAGGCGGCGGGAGGACGCGCCAACCGATTTCCTGATGATGTTGTCATTGAATGTGCGGCTCCGTTCTCACTCGTGCCGCAAGGGATTGTCTTGCTGGATATCGGGCCGCTCGGCGGGCGCGCTTCATTCGACCATGAAGCGTTCGTATCGTTTTCGCTCGCTGACAGCATTCTTTTTCTTCTCAACGGCGAGGATCCGCTTTCCAGCGCTGATGAGCAGCTGTTGCTGCGGCTTCATGAGCGGGCGCCGCATGCGCCGATGTACGTGCTGCTTCCTCCGGGCGACGGGATGGTGGATGAAGAGGAGACGGCGCGAATGGTGGAGGAAGTGGAAGCGCACGTTCGTACGATCGTTCCGGAAGCCCGTGTCATCGTCTATTCCCCGCATGCGCCAAACCGCAAGCAGCAGCAAGCCCTCATCGGCTTGCTGGAGGAGATGCGCCGATGCGTGTCTTCTGTCCGCCGCGAGGAAGCGATTTTAACGACGACCGGCCGGTTCATCGCTCATTTGTTCCGGCAGCGGGCCGAGGCGGAAAGTCGATTGGCGGAGCTGGTCGTATGGAAAAAAGAAATGGCGGCCAAACTGAGCGGCGCCATTCATCAGCTTGGCGACCTGCAAGAGGAGAAAACGGCCAAAGTGGCCAAGTCGTTCCACACCGTCTTGGCGGACATGCGGGGTGAGCTGACAAAGGCGATTCCCGATCTGTTGCGCAACATGGCGGAGCTGGTGGGCGAAAACAGCGATTTTTCCCGCTTGCCTCTTGAGCTGAACGACAAAGCGAATGAACGGCTTCGCGCTTATCTCAACGAAGAGGTATTGCCAAAGTTGCGAGTTGCTATGGAACAGTGGATTGCAGCGGCGGAGGACGAATTCAATGAATGCCAGGTGTTTTTGCATGAAATGAGCGAAGGGTTTAACGCCATGTTTGGCGAAGAGCGGCTTATGCTCGAATGCGATTTTCGCATTGTGGCTGACTGGCGGCGTGACATCAGCCGGTTGACGAGCGGGGCGCAAATCGAGAAGCTGAACATTTTCCTCCGCCGGACGCCGGGTCAGCTGCTGTTGAAAGGAGCGGGCAAACTGCTCGGCGCCTTCGCGCAAAATAAGGCGATGCTGGCGCAAAAATATAAGCAGCTGATCGAAACGCAAGATTACATCGATGTGGCCGAAACGGCCGCTCGGCAGCTGCTGTTGCCGTTTGAATGGTTTGCGAAGTCGATTGAGCGCGACGTCACCCAGTTTTTCCAAGCGCCAGCGACGATGCTGCGGGAAACGCTAGAGCGGCTGGAGCTTGAAATTGCCGCCCAAGAAGGGGAATTGAAGCAGATGCGCACGAATCCCGAAGCGTATCGCGACCCGCTTGTCCTCTTTGGCATCCGTTTGCGGCAATGCGAACAGCTGGCGCAGGCGGCTGCGGCGACGATTCACGTGTAACCATCGGCTGATTGCCGGTGTTGGGCGGGCTCAAACGGACTTTTCACCGCAGGGCCTGCGTATGTGATCCGTTTGACGAAAAAAGAACGAAAACTGCGCCAAAACGGCCATCCCCCGGTCGATGCGAGGGAAATATGGAAAAAGGCTGTTGACAAAAGGGGCTCGCCCCGCTTTTGGCAACAGCCTTGTTTTCTTGCCCGAGCAACTGTGGAATGGAGGGTTATTGCAGCTCAAACGCCCAGTTGCCGCTGCGGAAAATCGGCTCGCGCTTCCCGTCTTTCGTCACGCCGTCAATGTTCAGATCAGCTGAGCCGATCATAAAGTCGACGTGGACGAGGCTGTCATTGACGCCGCGGCGGTCAAGCTCCTCTTTGGAAAGAGAGGCGCCGTTTTCGATATTGGTCGGATACGCCTTGCCGAGCGCCAAATGGCAAGCGGCGTTTTCATCAAACAGCGTGTTGTAAAAAATGAGATTGGACAGCGACACCGGCGATTGGTGCGGCACGAGGGCGACTTCCCCGAGGCGGCGCGCGCCGTCATCGGTGTCAAGCAAGTGCTTAAGCGTCTCATATCCTTGTTCGGCGCTGAAGTCGACGACTTGACCGTCTTTGAACGTGAGCGTAAACCGATCGATCACGTTGCCGTTGTAATTGAGCGGCTTCGTGTTGCGCACTGTGCCGTTGACGCCGTCTTTATGCGGCATGGTAAACACTTCTTCGGTCGGAATGTTCGGATTGAAGCGCACGCCGCTTTGACTCGTCGCCGCGCCGCCGTGCCAGACGTGCCCGTCGACGAGCTCGACTGTGAGATTGGTGCCTGGCGCTTCATAAACGAGTTGTTTGTATTGCTTGTTGTTTAAGTAATCGACGATGCGAGCGAGCCGGTCGTTATGTTCGCGCCAGGCAGCGATCGGATCGTCATGATCGATGCGGGTGATGCGGAAAATCGCTTCCCATAATTTGTCGATGGCTTCTTCATCGCGCAGATCGCCAAATACTTTTTGCGCCCACGCCGGTGTGGGGACGGAAATGAGCGACCAGCAGTTCCGGTCGGCCATAATGGCGCTCCGATAGTTGGCGAGCGCTTGCGCCGCTGTTTTATTGGCGGTCGCGATCCGCTTTGGATCGACGTCTTTTAACAAGTCCGGATTCGGGGCGTAAATGGATAAAAAGGCCGCGCCTTGTTCGGCGAGTTCTTCCATCGCTCTTGCCCGCCACATCGGATATTCGGAAAACGCTTCCTCTGGGGCGTGGTGAAATTTAATGTATGTAAGCGCCTCGTCGTTCCACTCGACATACACATGCTTTGCCCCGGTTTCGTACGCCGTTTTGGCGATTTTGCGGACGAGCGGCGCCGCTTCGAGCGGGGCGTTGACGAACAGCGTCTGCCCGGGCTGAATGTTCACCCCGACTTTCACCGTCAGTTCGGCGTATTTGTCCAATTCCTTCTCCCAACGGTTCATCTTGTTCACTCCTTTTTTTGGATTCATCTCCACTTTATTATAATTCCCACCGCCTCGCAACTTAGGGAGCTTTACATGTGGACGCTGTCCGGACGAGAGCGAAACGTTCCGATGTAGGACGCGCCTCATGTTGGAATAACAGGATGGGTTGACACATATGTAAAGAGTAAAGAAGGTTCCATGGTGAAGAGCAACAAACTTCGTTGTCACCGGCACTATCGTCGCAGCCTGATGATAGTGCCATTTTTATGAAAAGGGGGTGGAATGGCGAAGCAAAAAGAGAGGGACGGACTGGCAGATCAAGTGTGCGCCTGCGCAAAACCATACAAACAGGGAGGAACAGCGATGAATGGCATCATCTTGGCGGAACTCGTGCTGTATTGTCTTGTGATGGCGGCGCTTGGCTATTGGTATGGGAAAAAGGAGATGAGCCATTCCGATTTTTTGCTTGGCGGAAAAAAACTCCCCGGCTGGGCGCTCGCGTTTTCCGAGCGGGCGACAGGCGAATCGGCATGGCTGCTGCTTGGCTACACGGGTTTTGTGTTTGCAAGCGGCCTTTCTGCCATTTGGGTGGCCGTCGGCATTATCATCGGCATTGTGTGCGCCTGGCTCTTTTTGGCGGACCGTTTCCGTCAAGAAGCGGAGCGACATGGAGCGCTGACCTTGCCCGGCTATTTAGCGAAACGGTTCGGCGCCCACGGGCAAACGATTTTATGGCTTTCGACCGTCCTTATTTTTAGCTTTATGATGTTTTACTTCAGCGCGCAAATTGCGGGAGCGGGCAAGACGTTGTTTGCCGTGTTTCATATCGACCCAGCGCTTGGCATGGTCATCAGCGCGGCGATTGTCATCCTTTTGTCGTACACTGGTGGGTTTGTCAGCGTCGTCTGGACGGATATGATTCAAAGTGTGCTCATGTTGGCCACGCTCGTCATTTTGCCCATTGCGGCGCTCGTGGAAATTTATAGCGGCGGGTTGTCGATCAGTGAAGCGCTTCAGCATGCGAAACCGGGCCTCGACTCATGGACGGGGGGAGTGACCGGTGTGGCGCTTGGGCTATTGTTGTTTAACAATTTTGCCTGGTTTTTCGGCTATCTAGGCGGCCAGCCGCAGCTGAGCGTCCGCTTTATGGCTCTAAAAGACGCCCGTGAGGCGAAAACGGCGAAGACGGTCGCCATCGTTTGGACGCTGCTGGCGTATGGTGGTGCGTTTTTGATCGGCCTTGCGGCGATTGCGCTTTATCAAAATCAGCCTTTCGCCGATGTTGAGACGGTGTTGCCGCACATGGCGCTCGATTTATTGCCGCCGTGGCTCGCGGGAGTGCTTTTGTCGGGCATTTTGGCCGCCATCGTGACAACGGCCGATTCACAGCTGCTGGTGATCACGAGCGCCATCAGCGAAGACATTGCGCGCCGTTCTTTGCGCCTTCGCCTGTCGGAAAAACAGCTTGTCGCGCTTTCTCGGGCGGTGGTGGTCGTTGCCGGGCTGCTTGGCTTGGTGTTGGCGATGACATCCGAGTCGCTTGTGTATTTTATTGTCAGCTGGGCATGGGCAGGGATCGGCTGCACGTTGTCGCCGGCGATTTTGCTCTCTTTCTTCTGGAAGCGGTATTCCGGCATCGGCGTCATCGCGACGATTGTGGCCGGTTTTGTCAGCACGGTCATTTGGATTTCCTCTCCGCTTGAGGCCATCGTTAGCTCGCGGTTTGCGACATTTGCCATTGCGCTGGCGGCCGGGGTGCTGTTTAGCCTGTTGTTCCCTGACCGGCAGCGGACGATGTAACCGATAACGTCAGTACATGAACATGAGGGTGTCCCGAAAGAAGCGGGGCACCCTTTCTGATTGTTGCGTATCTGCACTGAACGCTTGACGATATCTCGCTTCTTTTGAGAAAAGGAGGGTGTTTATGCCAGCCCTGTGCTGTGTTTGTGGCCGTTTTGCCAACGTTGTTCGCTGTCCAAAAACCGCCGCACCATTTGGGTGCATGCTTCCCGGTCGCGGCGATGGTAAAAGGTCGTCGCAAACCGGACCGGATCGCCGAAGAAAAACGGTTCGTACAGCGTCTAGCGCATCCCGAAGGCGCTCATCGCCAGATCTCAGGCGAAGCGGAACAGCTGCACCCGCTGTTGTCGGCCGGAAGCATCGTTACCTGCAAATACCGATCCAAATCCGGGCGGAGCGGAGAGGAGAAATCCGCTTCCGTTGGCAGGCAAACAAGCCCGCTGGCGCCAAGCAACTGAACGATGTCGACAAAACGCGGGTATAACCGCGGATACAAAAACGCGGCGGCGTAAAGCGAGTTAGGATCGGGCACTATGGTGCCGCGCCGGTCCGGTTTCGCTTGGAGCCCGGCAGCGAGAAATGACCGTTGTATGCGCGCCCAGAAAAAGGAAGGAGGTTCATCCACGAGCGGGACAGGCGATTTCCATCCGGTTGCGCCCGTTTTGTTTGGCTCGATAAAGCGCCTGATCGGCAAGGGAAAGAACGGTTTCCGCGCTCTCGTTTGGTTGCGGGACGGCGACGGCGGCTCCGACGCTGACTGTGACGACACAAGCAGCGGGCGAGGAACCGTGCGGAATGGCGAGCCGCTCGACGTTTGCCCGTATGGCCTCAGCGGCAGCCGCTGCTTCGGACGGCGAAGTGTGCGGCAAAATAACGGCAAATTCCTCCCCCCCATAGCGCGCTGCCGTCCCGCCGTATTGCTCTGCTGTTTGCTTCAGCGACAAGGCGACTTTGCGCAAACAGTCGTCTCCGCATTGATGGCCGTACGTGTCGTTGAACCGTTTGAACGCATCGATGTCGACCATCATGACAGCAAACGACGCTTTGTGCCGCTTTGCGCGTTCCCATTCGCGGGCGAGGCGCTCATCGAATGAACGGCGGTTGGGGATGCCGGTCAATCTGTCAAGCGACAGCATATGCTGGAGTAAATCGTTCGCCTTTTTCAGCTGCTCTTCCGCCTCTTTGCGCAGCGTAATATCGCGGACGACGGCGATCAAGCCTTTGCAGCCGTCCAGCTTGCGCACCGTCGTCTCAAGCTAGCTGTACGTTCCGTCTTTTTTGCGAAAGCGAAAACAAAACGTTAGAATACGAAATGCATCATCCGTTTCCATCGGGAGCGGCGGCAACTCGTCATGTTCGTCCGGTTCAATCCATTCCAAGACGGAGCGGCCGATCAGCTCCTCTTGCTCGTAACCAAGGACGTAGCGGCAAGCCGGTGAAACGTAGGTGAGCGCCCCGTCTTGAGAGATTGTCGCGATCACATCTGAGGAGTTTTCCGTGATAAACCGGTATTGCTCTTCCCGCTGTTGCAGTTCGTGCTCGATCGCTTTCCGTTCGCTAATATCAGAAAACAAGGCGACATAGTTGACAATGCGTCCCGCTTCGTTTTTGACCGCATTAATATGGAGCCATTGTGGATAGATGGTTCCATCCTTTTTCCGATTCCAAATTTCCCCTTGCCATTGTCCCGTTTCGAGCAATGATTGCCATAACCGGGCGTAAAATGGTTTCCCGTGTTTCCCCGATTGCCAGAGACGCGGTGTTTTTCCGAGCACATCGTCTTTGCTGTAGCCGGTGATCGTCGTAAACGCCCGATTGACAAAAAGAATGCGGGCGTCGGCATCAGTCACCATAATCCCTTGGCTCGTATGTTCGACAATTTGCTCGTACAAGTGATCCATTTGTCTTAGTAGCATGTTCTTTCTTTTCCCCTCCATTGAATCGTTCCTTTTCTCTAAAAATTAACATTGTTTATTTTATTTTCCGGTATGAGAGGCAAGACGCCAATCCTTTTTCCTGTGAGGAAAGGCCTACTGCGATGAAACGAATCTTGCATTCATCATTCCGTCATAACTTTTTGAAGATATTGTGAAATAGTGAGCAACTCTGCGCCGCCAGGCGAAAAAACGATTAAGATAAAAGTGTAAGGAACATCTTCCAAAACGAAAGGGGAGAAACACGATGGTTGTCAAATGGATGCGCGAACACGTCACGGCATCGGTGTTGATGGTCGTATTCCGCTTGTATTTAGGATATGAATGGATGACGGCAGGGTGGGAAAAAATCACGCAAGGGTTTGACGCCACCGGATTTTTAAAAGGAGCGTTGGCGAAAGCCGCGGGCGAACACCCGGCCGTGCAAAGCTGGTGGGCGGCGTTTATCGAACACGTGGCGTTGCCGAATGTCGGATTGTTCAACGTTCTTGTGCCATGGGGTGAATTTCTCGTCGGGATCGCGCTCATTCTCGGATTGTTTACGACGTTTGCCGCCCTCATGGGAGCTGTTATGAACTTCGCCTTCATGTTCTCAGGCACGACGAGCACGAACCCGCAAATGGTGCTTCTTACCGTCTTTCTCCTCGTCGCCGGAGCCAATGCGGGACGCTGCGGTTTGGACCGTTGGGTGCTGCCATATCTCCGCCATTGGTGGATAAATAAAACGCATCGTCCACACCGTCCGGCTACGGCGCATCAATGACCGTCACCAAGCCGCATGCGCTGCTTCAGGCTTCCTCCTTTTCCGAACGGCCGCTCCTTCTCCAACGTGGAAGGGGGTGGTCGTTTGCCGCGTCGGATAAAATGATTGGCTGTTCGAGAAAGGAATTTGGCGAATGACGGCGAAATGATATGCATATGGATGAAGCAGGAGACATGAACAAGTATTTGAAAGCGTTTTCTGCAAGGTAACATACTAACCGTTCAGTATTTTTTATAAGGGATGGTGAAACGAATGAATGAAACACGCCCATACTGGCCGAGCGGGCTGCCGAAGGAACTCCGCTATGAGCTCGGCGAACAGCCGCTCTATGGCTATTTGCGCCATCGCGGCGAACGCGAGGAAAACGAGCCGGCGTACATTTTCTATAACAAGGTGATCACGTGGGGAACCTTGCTCGATCACGTTCACCGTTTTGCCCGCTATTTGCGGGAAAAAGGGGTGGAAAAAGGAAAGGTGGCGCCGTCTGAGTTGATCGAATGGGCGAAAGCGCATATGGCGGCGTTCAAATATCCGCGCTATATCGAGTTCATCGATGAACTGCCGGCGACGCCGTCAGGCAAAGTATTGCGAAAGCTGCTTCCGAGGGAATAACATCGCGGCGGGGTTTTGGCGCGGGCCGCCCCGCCTTTTTCTGGAAAAGGGGGATCACGGTGGACAATTTGCGGCAATTAACAGACGAATTGATGGTGAAAAAAGCGAGCGGCTGCTCGCCGCTTGGCCGACGGGGGTTTAATGGAAGTTAATGGGGAATCCCCCTCCGCCAGTGGCGGAGGGGGTGGCGCTGGGCTGTTTCTCTTTCATCGAGGGGCAGCGGTCGGATGCCGCATGTGAGAGGTGAAAAGTCGAAAAATACATTGACAATCCAATGGAAATGGAATATTCTTTAATTAGAAAGATGTCTAAATATCGAATGTTTTTGTCCGTATTTAGATAATTTCCTAAATGTCTAACTATAGACCGGCATGAAAAATCGTTTGCATGTGCCGCGTACGAAGCTGTGATAAACGAAAGATGCCCCTTTAGCGGTTCATCCAACGAAAACTCGTTTGCAAGGTGGGATCGCCATTGTCATTCAACGAAGCGTTTAAAGCGATCGCCGACCCGACGCGCCGGAAAATTTTATCCTTGTTGCGGAACGGGGAGTTGACAGCAGGGGAGATCGCTTCGCATTTTGATATGCAAAAACCGAGCGTCTCGCATCACTTGAAAATTCTCAAACAGGCTGATTTGGTGCAAGACCGGCGTGAGGGACAGCATATCTACTACTCTCTGAACACGACGGTGTTTCAAGATTTGCTGTGCTGGTTTTACGATTTTGTCGAAAGGGGAGAGAAACATGTGGAAGAGTAATCGGCTTGCGATCATGCTTACAGTTTTCGCCTATGTCATCAGTCTGGCTGCCATTCCTTATTTGCCGGATCAAGTGGCCATTCACTGGAACGCAGCGGGTGAAGCCGACGGCTTCAGCAACAAATGGTTGGGTGCCTTCCTTCCCCCCTTATTGATGACACTTCTCATCATGTTGATGGGAGTGTTGCCGAAGTTTGACCCGAAAAAAGAAAGTTACGGCCGTTTTCAAAAAAGCTATCGCATTGTCAACGCGGCGCTCGCCTTCTTTTTCTTGCTCCTGCATATCGCAACATTGGCGTACAATCTCGGAGTTCCGGTCGATGTTGGACGGCTTGTGCCGATTGGTGTCGGAGTGCTGTTCATCGTGTTGGGAAACTACATGCCGAAAATCAAACCGAATTATTTTATCGGCATCCGCACGCCGTGGACGTTGGAAAGCGAGGCCGTTTGGAACAAAACGCACCGCCTTGGCGGCAAGGTGTTTATCGCGATGGGGATTTTGTCGATGCTCACCGCGTTTTGGCGCGGGGAGATGAGGGCTGTTTTGTTTCTCGTCATCATCGTTGTCGGCAATTTGTATCTCATCGTTCAATCGTTTCTTTATGAGCAGCAAGAACAGCGCAACCGTTCATAAATAAGCGGCAGGGGGGAGAGGGACGTGGGAATGATCGGTGCGGCGGTGCAGCTTGCCATTTCACTGCTTGTTCCTGTTGGTCTCGCATGGTACGGGAGAAAAAAAGGATGGCTTTCATGGAAAGCGCTCGGCGTCGGGGCTGTTGTGTTTCTCGTTTTCTCACAAGTATTGGAAAAAGCGCTGCACATCGCTGTGCTCGAACCGGGCCGGCCAGCGTTAAAAGGAACAGACAGCGTTTGGCTCTTTGTCCTGTACGCCGCGCTCGCCGCTGGCGTGTTTGAAGAACTTGGCCGCTATGTCGGGTTCCGTTGGCTGCTAAAGCAACATCGCGGATATGGCGATGGTTTATCATTCGGGCTTGGGCACGGCGGGACGGAAGCGGTATTGCTCGGGGCGGTTGGCGCGGTCAATGTCATCGTGCTTGCGAGCTTGATTCAATCCGGATCATTCGACAAAACGATCGCCCCATCGCTTCCGGCAGGACAGGCGGAGCTGATCAAGGAGCAAGTGTTGCACACGCCGTTGGCGATGTACGTGTTAGGCGGCTTGGAACGGCTGTTTGCGCTTACAGTGCACGTGGCGCTGTCGCTCCTCGTTTTGTTTGGGGTGCGGGAGAAGCAATTCCGCTATGTCCTGTACGCCATTTTGATCCATGCGGCGATGGACGTGATGCCGGCGCTTTACCAAGCGAAAGTGGTCACGAACGTTTGGGCGGTCGAAGCGGTGCTGCTTGTTTGGGTGCTCGCCGCTGTTTCGTTCATCCGCCGCATACAACCGGCATTCGAACAGGGAGGGGAAAACCGATGATTCGTGTCAAACGGCTTGACCATGTGCAAATTTGCATTCCGTTTGGCGCCGAAGACGAAGCGCGCGCCTTTTACACCGGTGTGCTTGGTTTTCAAGAAATCGAAAAGCCGGCATCGCTGAAAGGAAACGGTGGGCTTTGGTACAAAGTCGGCGATATCGAGCTCCATATCGGGGCGGAACAACGCGACGGCTACAACAGCAAAAGCCACCCCGCTTTCGAAGTGGAAGATGTGGAAGCGGCGCGCCGTTATTTGGAAGAGCACGGCGTCGCGACGCAAGACGAAAAACCGATCCCAGGAGTGAAGCGCTTTTCATTTCGCGATCCGTTCCGCAATCGGATCGAGCTGTTGGAAAAAATAAGGTAAAATAGTGTTTGAGGCGAGAATGCTCTCTTTCCCCTTCGCTATCGTAAACCCGTCTCATTCGGGGCATGCTAGGGATGAAGGAGGGGAGGGCGATGAAACGGAAACCGGACAACCAACGCGCCGGGCATCCGGCCCGCGCCGCCGACACACGGACGGCAGGCCGGACAGCGATGAAGGAACAAACGGTGCAAGAGGCCTACAAGCAGCGGGAAGAGCTGACGGCCGATTCAATCAAAAAGCGGGAGAAAGGACGCGTCCTTTCTCTCGCTTTTTTCGTTACGAATGCTCCTCTAAGCTTGCGACCGGCACGCTTTGCTTTTGATTTGGGTTGTCAAGCGGGTGAATCGTGGCTACGCCTTTTTGCTGGTCGACATGCTCAATGTAAATGCGCTGGCCGTTGTACGTGACGTTTGCCATCACCGGCGACGACGCGATTTCTTGCGCCCGACGGACATCCATCTGAAACACCTCCTTATTTGCCGATAACACGCATAGTATGACAGGTGTGCGATTGAACTATGCATGTGGCCGAGATCGGAAAGAATAATTTCCAAAACAATGTGCTAAATAATCAATCAACAAAACCGACCATCTTTTCCTAGCCGATTCACACGTTTTAATGTAAACTATTTTTTATAAATAGTTTACATATAAGGGGGATAGGGATGAAAACCGAACTGACCGTCAAACTGCACGAATGGGAACAAAAAGCGCAAAAACGCCAGCTGCGCCGGGCAGAGGCTTCAGGCGCTACGGTCATCCTGAACGGAAAGCCGATGTTGAATTTAGCGTCCAATAATTATTTAAGGTTGGCGGATGATAGGCGGCTGATTGAGGCGGGCTGTGAGGCGATGCGAACCTACGGGGCTGGAGCGGGCGCGTCGCGGCTCGTCGTCGGCAATCATCCGCTCTATGAGCGGGCGGAAGCCGCGTTGAAACAGTGGAAAAAAGCAGAGGCGGCTCTTATTTTCAACAGCGGCTACACGGCCAACATCGGCGTGTTGACAGCTTTAATTGGCCGAGATGATCTTGTCTTTAGCGATAAGTTGAACCATGCGAGTTTAATTGATGGCATCCGCTTGAGCAAAGCCGCTTGTTTCCGCTATCGTCATAACGACATGAATCAGCTGGAGTCATTGTTGAAGCAATCTCCGCCCGGTAAGCGGAAATGGATCGTCACCGATGCCGTTTTCAGCATGGACGGCGATTGGGCGCCGCTACCGGAGCTTGTCGAGTTGAAACGGCGCTACCGCGCGATATTGATTGTCGACGAAGCGCACAGCGGCGGTGTGTTCGGACCGAACGGCGAAGGGCTGCTTCACCATTTCGGGCTTGAGAAGGAAGAGGATGTGCTCGCCATCGGCACCTTCAGCAAAGCGCTCGGCAGCTTCGGCGCGTATGTAACAGGAGAGCCGTGGCTGATTGAGTATTTGATCAACAGCGCCCGCAGCTTCATTTTTACGACCGCCTTGCCGCCATCGGTCCTTGCCGCCAATGAAGCGGCTATTCATATCGTTCAATCCGAGCCGGAGCGGCGCCAGCGGCTGCACGCCTTAAGCGAACAGTTCCGCACGAAACTGAAACAGCTTGGGTTTGACACCGGCGGCAGCGAGACGCCGATCGTTCCGGTGATCGTCGGCCCGAACGACCGGGCGGTGGCCATGAGCGGGCTGCTGCAGGAAGCAGGCATTGCAGCCGTCGCCATCCGGCCGCCGACCGTCCCTGAGGGAACGGCGCGCATTCGCTTTTCCATCACCGCCGCGATGACGGAAGAAGACATTGATATGGCCGTTGACTGCATCACTTTGGCGGGGAAGCGGATTGGACTGATTTCGTAGGAGGAAACAGCATCATAATGATGGAACTGATGGAACGCGGGGGAAGAAAAACAAAAAACCAGCCGGACGTTTTTTCGGCTGGTTTCCTTCGATCGGGATGACAGGATTTGAACCTGCGACCCCACGCACCCCATGCGTGTGCTCTACCAAGCTGAGCTACATCCCGAAATGGATGGTGAGACATTTTCGATTATACAAGAAAAGCAGGACAAAATCAATGGCGAATTTTGCGTTGAGTTGGAAAAGGATGCCGTTGAAAGACTAGCGGCATCCTTGTTGCTGACAAGTCTGTTTTTTTCTGTTTTCATGCTCCTTTGAACGTATCTTCCTCTGTCTGTCCGCCCCTGCTTTTGCGACAGAGAATTCGCCATTGATTATACGACAAAGCATGCAAGATGTCCCGCTAAAGAACTCGTGATTGGAAACGAGTTGTTCAGCAGAGACTCTTTTTAAGTTGAGGAACTTTGCAAAATCGACTCGACTTCCGCCACAAAAACCGCCGATAGGCCGAAAAGAATGGTTTTCCCCGTCTTCTACACGCCTTGGAAAACGAGCGCGGTGTCAATCGTTCCGATCACAGAATCGAACGTTTCTCCGCAGGCGATGATCATCTCGGCGTATCGATCATGTTCGAGTGTGCACTGACGGATCGTTTTGTTGTATGGGTCAACGATCCAGTATTCCTCCACTCCGTAGGCGCAGTACAAATCTTTTTTCAGCGTCACATCGATTTTGTAGGTTGACGGGCTGACAACTTCGATGACAATGAGCGGCCGCCCCTTATAGCCGCCGATGATTTTTTCCGGCCGTTCGCAATAGACAGCGACATCCGGCTGGATAAACTCGTTCATCACGTTTCCGTTCTTTTCGAGTTTCACGGATAAGTTGGAAATCGGTTGACATGGGCTTTTTCCTTTGATCATGGAAACAAGATTGTCGCAAACGATTTGATGTTCCCATGACGGGGACGGGGACATGTTGATGGCTTCTTGCATGCTCCTCACCTCTTTTTCATTTCTTTTTCATTATACTTGAAACCGGTCTCCCTTGCCTACAACGGGTTGTTGAGAAAAAGAAAACGCTAGGTTGCCAGGCGGTATTCAAGTATACTAAAAAGAAAAGAGGAAAGGAGGCCGTTTTCATGCCAGCGCCGGAAAAAGGGCAGCCGTTTACTTATGCGCAATATATGATGCTTGACGAAGATGTACGCTATGAGGTCATTGACGGCCAAGTCTTCAACATGTCTCCCGCTCCAACGCCGAAACATCAGGCTGTGCAGCGTGAATTGCTGGTGGAATTTGCGGCCTATTTGCGTGGAAAAACATGCACCGTATTTGGCGCTCTGATCGATGTTTGTTTGGCGGATCGGGATGATCCGGAACAAATTCGCGAATGGATTGAGCCAGATCTTGTCGTTGTCTGCGACAAAAGCAAAATTCGCGAAAAACGAATTGTTGGCGTGCCGGATCTCGTTGTGGAGATTATTTCAAAATCGACGGTGCGCAAGGATAAAATCGTCAAATTTCACCGTTACGAGCGGGCAGGGGTGAAAGAATATTGGATTGTCGATCCGATGAATGAGACGATTGATGTCTATGTGCTGGAAGAAGGGAGATTCCGCCATCAAGGAATGTACGTCCGCGATGATACGATTCCTGTCCGCATGTTTCCCGGATTTGCGATCGAATTGAAAAACGTGTTTCCTGAAGAAGAATAAGAAAAACAGTTGCAGCAGGCCTATATAGATGCAATTTAAAGCTTTAACATTTTTCGTTTTTACCGGTCATTTCATCCGACTGTCGAGTGACCGAACAACACCGCTTCCAGACCCATGAATGGGTCTGGAAGCGAGTCGTTGTTCGGTCTTCCGTCACGCCTTAGCGTGACGGAGGCAAGCCATAGGCTTGCCTTCGACAGTCAAAAATGGATGAGCCACTTTTCCGTCAAGGATATGTTAAACGATTTCGTTGCATCTATATAGGTTGCTGCCTTGAGGGGAGTGGGGCGGTTTTTTGCCGGCGGTCCGCTTGGCGAGGGCAAAGCGCCCCCGTCGGAAACCGCCGCTGTTTGAATCGTTTGGGCATAGAAACGGAAAAAATAGGCGATACTAACCATCGGTGATGCTTGTGTACAACCAAGAAGAACTGGTCCGCTTTGTCGAAGAAGCGAAGCTGTACGCCCGCTACGGCAAAGTGGCCGATTACATCCCCGCCTTGGGCAAGGCCGATCCGAACGAGCTGTCCATTGCGATCTACACGCCGGATGGGCGGGTCGTGGATGCTGGCGATGTGACAGTCAAGGTGACGCTGCAAAGCATTTCCAAAATTATTGCGCTCGCCCTTGTGCTCATCGACCGGGGCGAGGATGAGGTGTTCCATAAAGTCGGCATGGAGCCGACGGATTATCCGTTTCATTCCATTGCCAAATTAGAGGAAAAGCCTGCCAAGCCGCTGAATCCGATGATTAACGCCGGCGCGCTTGTCGTCACGTCGATGATTCAAGGCGGCTCGGTGTCCGAACGGTTGGAACGGCTGTTAGCGTTCGTCCGCCGTCTCGCTGGCAACGAACGCATCTCGTACTCCGACGAAGTGGCCCGCTCCGAATTTGAAACAGCGTTTTTAAATCGTTCGCTTTGCTATTTTCTAAAGCAGCACGGGATGATTGACGAAGATGTCGAAGAGCTGATGGAATTGTACACGAAACAGTGCGCCATCGAAATGACCTGCATTGATTTGGCGCGCATCGGCTTGGTGCTCGCGCTTGACGGACGCGATCCGCATTCGAGTGAGCCGCTCATGCCGCTTGATGTCGCCCGCATTTGCAAAACATTTATGGTCACGTGCGGCATGTACAACGCATCCGGCGAATTTGCCATCAAAGTCGGCATCCCGGCGAAAAGCGGCGTTTCAGGCGGCATTCTCGCCGCCGTGCCCGGGCGGTACGGCATCGGCGTTTTCGGCCCGGCTCTCGATGATAAAGGGAACAGCGTGACCGGGGTGAAACTGCTCGAGCGGCTGTCAAAAACGTATTCATTAAGCATTTTCTAAGGAGGAAATCACGATGAAAACATTTACGGTCCAGTTTCACCGCGAAGACGACGTCGAAGCGATGAACGTCGGCAAGTTGAGCCAAGAGGATTTTGACAAGGCGACCGAAGGCGGGACGCGGCATTTGTTTGACCTTGACACCAATATCGGCTATTTCGTCTTTTTCGACGCTGAGGACAACGAAGGCAACGTATCGTATTTAATGCTTCAATATGAAGAAGACAACGAAGACCCGAGCGCGTGCTACAGCTTTGAGCTGAAAGACTTTTACGAATTTATGGCGCTTTACTTAAACGACCTTGAATTCGCCGACGAAGAAGAAATGGCGGAAGATGGCGAAGAGGAATACGGCCCGATTCACCATTTAGCCCATTTGCTTTATCATATCGTCGAGGAAGGGAAGACGGTGGAAGTGTGAGGGAACGGTCCTGGACGGGAGAGTCCAGGATTTTTTGTTGATATGGCAGTCCGTGGCCAAATAATGGTGGATTAAACTGAGCGGCAGCGGAATATTTGTGAACTACCCCCACTT
>NZ_JHUS01000048.1:0-26540 GCF_000691465.1 Geobacillus sp. CAMR5420 | reverse complement strand
CGCCTAATTAAGATAAAATCTTTTTGTATTCCAAATCGTTTGGTTTTCTAATTTCCATGGAGTTCTCCTCACATCACTATTTATTTTCCTATTCTTCAAGCAATGCCCGAACATCTTCCACTGGAAGATCCACCAACTGAGCAATGTCTTTCTCCGTCATTCCTTTGCGCGCCATGTTACGGATCAGTTGCTTCATTCCTTGTTTCATTCCTTGCTTGATCCCTTGTTGAAGCCCACGTTTCATCCCTTCTTCCCATCCCGCTTTCCTTCCCTTTTGCTCATAGGAAATGATCAGCTCCAACACTTTTTCTCTTTCTTTCGTTTCCATCGCCTTCACCTCTCTTTGCAGTTGTTGCTCTTCCTCCTCCGACAGCTTCACATACGTTTCAAAAAAGCCCAACAAGAGCCGCTGCCTCGCTTTATCCAGCTCCAATCTCGCCAACATGCGCAAACACTCTTTTTTCAACTCGACTTTCTCACTTTCAGTATACCCCATTTTGCCAAGATTCTGTTTTGTATTGGCTTCCCGTCATCCAAGCACCGACCTGCCAGCACCACAAATGTTCCTGAACTTTTGGTTCTTGTCGAAAGAGCGGGGGTGCGCTAGTCTTGGACAATGCTTGGATTCATCATGTGATACGTCTTTTATAGAGACGAAGTGTTGAACGCTGTCCCACCTACGCTTGCGCTTGAAGGTGGGGGGCATCGATTCATCCCATACTTACGCTTATGCGTGGAAGTGGAGGTCTTCCCGATGCGGGATGATAAAAATCCATTTCTTTATATGAGAAAGGGGCAAACCATGTCTAAGACGGATCGAAAAAACAACGCTTGACAACCGCCCTGTCTTTCATATACGATGAAGATGTAATCGATTACATAACTGAGAGGACTATAACGAATGGCAAGCATAAAAGACGTGGCGAAACGGGCGAACGTATCGACGGCCACCGTGTCGCGCGTGCTGCGCAACGCGGGCAACGTCACTGAAGAGACAAGGCAGCGCGTGCTCGAAGCCATTGAAGCGCTGAATTACCAGCCGAACGTGCTCGGCCGGTATTTGCGGCGGATGGAGACCGAGACGGTGCTCGTCGTCGTGCCCGATATTACGAACCCATTTTTCTCGAAAGTGCTGCGCGGCATTGAAGCGGTCGCCCTCAAGCACGGCTATCAAGTGCTGCTTGGCGATACGCAAAACGATGCCCGGCTTGAGGAGCAATATTTGAACGTATTGCCGCAGCGGCAAGTCGACGGGATGATTTTTTTGACCGCCCGCATCCGCAAAGAGCTGATGGAAGAGATGGCGCGCCAGTTTCCGATCGTCTTGGCGTGCGAGTATCTCGAAGGGACGGATATCCCGACCGTGTCCATTGACAATATCAGCAGCGCCCGCAAAGCGACAGAACACTTGATCCGCCTCGGCCATCGCCGCATCGCCCACCTGTCCGGGCCGATGAACATCATTTTAAGCCGCGATCGGCTGCGCGGCTACCAACAGGCGCTGGCCCAGCATGAGCTTGAGGCGGACGCTGCGCTCGTGCAGGAAGGCGATTTTACCTATGAGTCCGGATATAATTTGACGCTGAAGCTGCTCGCTCTTGAGAAGCCGCCGACAGCGATTTTTGCCGCCAACGATGAGATGGCGATTGGGGCGATCAAAGCGGTTCGCCATCGAGGCGGACGCGTTCCCGACGATGTCGCCGTTGTCGGATTTGACGACATTCAAATGGCCTCGATTTTTGAACCGAGCCTCACGACGATCGCCCAGCCGATGTTTGAGATCGGGCAAAAAGCGATGGAATTGCTGCTTGCGCTCATTGAAGGAACGAGCGCGCGGCGGCGTCAGCTTGTTCTTCCCGATCGGCTCGTCATTCGCGATTCGTGTGGAGGAGAGCGCTCTGGGCAAAGGGGCTGACAGCGCTCTCTGTCCGGTGCGGGGAACGGGCGGATTTTTTTGCACGGTGATGTAATCGATTACATCACTTAGAAAACGGACGGCGAATCGGTGGAGCATATGGGACAGAGAAAACAAATGAGCGCAAGGGGGAAAAGGACATGGGAAACACACTTCCAATCCGCCTCGGCTTGATTGGAGCTGGAGGCATTTCCAAAGAACATATCAAGGCGGCGCTCACCCTGCCCGAGCGCGTCGTCTTGCAGGCGATTTGCGACGTCAATGAACAAGCGGCCGCGGAGAAAGCGAAAACGTACGGCATCCGTGAAGTGTATCGCGACTACAAGGAACTGCTCGCCTCACCAGATGTCGATGCCGTCATCATTACCGTGCCGAATTTTTTGCACGCCCAAGTGGCGGTCGACAGCTTGCGGGCCGGGAAACACGTGCTTTGCGAAAAGCCGATGGTGACGAAAGCGGAAGAGGCCGACGCCATCATCCGCGCCCGTGATGAGTCGGGAAAACAGTTTATGGTGTCGTTGAACAACCGCTTCCGCCAAGCGGCGCAATGGCTGCATGAGCGAATCCAATCCGGTGCGTTCGGTGAGATTTATTACGCGAAAACGGGCTGGGTGCGCCGCCGCGGCATTCCCGCATGGGGGGCATGGTTTTTTGACCGCGAACGCTCCGGCGGCGGTCCGCTCATCGATTTGGGCGTCCATATGCTCGATGTGACCCTTTGGCTGCTCGGCAATCCGAACCCGGTTGCCGTGACGGGGAAAACGTACGCGAAGTTCGGCCCGCGTCGCCAAGGGGCATGGCCGGGAACGACGTTTTCGCCTGATGCCGCCTATACGGTCGAAGATTTCGCCGCGGCGTTCATCCAGCTCGAAAACGACGCGACGGTGCTGCTGGAGACGAGCTGGGCGTCGCACATTGAAGAAGAGCGGGCATATGTCGAATTTCTTGGCACGGAAGGCGGCGTGCGCTGGGAGTGGAACATCGCCGGCAACCGCCAAGAAGTGAAATGGTTCCGCAACGAACACGGCGTTCCGGCCGATGTCACGCTTCATTTTGATGACCAGAGCGAGCGGGTGGCGCTGCTCGATCATTTCCTCACGAGCGTCACGGCGAATACAACGCCGCTTTGCACCGCTGAACAAGGGCTTACGATCGCCAAAGTGTTAGAAGCGATTTACGAGTCGTCCGAACAAGGGCGGCAAGTCCGCATTGAATGGTGAGAAGCGGTGCTGGCTTCCCGCGAGCTGTGAACCAAAAACAAGCCGTCCTTGCCTTTATGAACGCAATCCGAAAAAAACAAGGGGGATCCATGAATGACTACACCCATCCGCGTCGTCGTCTGGAACGAATTTCGCCATGAAAAGAAAAATGAACAAGTAAGAGCCATTTATCCGGAAGGCATGCATACTGTCATCGCGCGCTACCTGGCTGAAGCGGGATTTGACGCCGCGACCGCTGTCTTGGACGAACCGGAGCACGGCTTGACCGACGAGGTGCTCGACCGGTGCGACGTCCTCGTCTGGTGGGGGCATATCGCCCATGATGAAGTGAAAGATGAGGTTGTCGAACGCGTCCACCGCCGCGTGCTGGAAGGAATGGGGCTCATTGTCCTTCATTCCGGCCATTTCTCGAAAATTTTCAAAAAGCTGATGGGGACGACATGCAATTTGAAATGGCGCGAAGCCGATGAAAAAGAGCGTCTCTGGGTCGTCGCCCCGGGCCATCCGATCGTCGAAGGGATCGGGCCGTACATCGAGCTTGAGCAGGAAGAAATGTACGGCGAGTTTTTCGACATTCCGGAGCCGGACGAAACGATTTTCATCAGCTGGTTTGAAGGCGGAGAAGTGTTCCGCAGCGGCTGCACGTTTACGCGCGGGAAAGGGAAAATTTTCTACTTCCGCCCTGGCCATGAAACGTACCCGACGTACCATCACCCGGATGTGCTGAAAGTGATCGCCAACGCCGTCCGCTGGGCCGCGCCGGTCAACCGCGGGGAAATCGTTTTCGGCAACGTCAAGCCGCTTGAGCCGATCAAAGCGAAACAAGGAGGAGTGACGCAGTGAAACCGATCAACGTCGGCATTATCGGCACGGGCTTTTCCGCTTCTTCCCATATTGAGGCGCTCCGACGCCTGCCGTTGGTGAACATTGTCGCCATCGCCTCAAGCAGCCAAGAAAAAGCGGAGGAAGCCGCGCGCCGATTCGGGATTCCGAAAGCGTACGGCGATTACCGCGCCTTGGTGGACGACCCGGACGTCGAAGCCGTGCACAACTGCACGCGCAACGTCCTCCATTTCCCGATCAACAAGGCCGTGCTTGAGGCGGGAAAACATTTGTTGTCGGAAAAGCCGCTCGCCATGGACAGCGAACAGTCAGCGGAATTGAAGCGGCTCGCTGAACAAAGCGAAAGCCTTAGCGCGGTCTGCTTCAACTACCGCCACTACCCGCTCGTTGTCGAGGCGAAAGAGCGGCTCGCCCGTGAGGCGAAGCGCGTTCATTTCGTGTACGGCGGTTATGTGCAAGACTGGCTCTTGTATGACACGGACTACAACTGGCGGCTCGACCCAGCGCAAAACGGCCCGTCGCGCGCCATCGCCGACATCGGTTCGCACTGGTGCGACACGGTGCAGTATGTGCTCGGCAAGAAAATCGTCGAAGTGTTTGCCGACTTGCGCACCGTCCATTCGGTCCGCTACAAGCCGAAGCAGGAAGGGAGCACGTTCACATCCGGCCGCAGCCAAGACGCGGAGCCCGTCCAGATTGACACCGAAGACGGCGGCAGCGTGCTCGTCCATTTTGACGACGGCACCCACGGGGCGTTTACGATTTCGCAAGTGAGCGCTGGCCGGAAAAACCGGCTCTATTTTGAAATCGCCGCCGATGAGATGACGCTCGCTTGGGACCAAGAGCACCCGAACCGCCTCTGGGTCGGGCGCCGCAGCGGCCCGAACGAAGAAATCGTCCGCGACCCAGCACTCTTGTCGCCGCAAGCCGCCGCTTACGCCCATTATCCGGGCGGCCATGAAGAAGGCTGGCCGGACGGGCTGAAAAATTTGTTCCGTGATTTTTACAGCGCCATCATCCGGAAACAACGCGGTGAGGCGCTCGGGGAACTGCCGTTTGCGACGATCGCTGACGGCCACCATACGATGACGATCGTCGACGCCATTTTGGAAAGCCATCGCACCAAACGGTGGGTGCGGGTGGCGGAATAAGCGGCGTCAGCGCGGCCAGCACGGGCGCGAACGGCGCGCCAAAACAAAACGACACGGCGGAGCCGGCCGCCGACCGGCCGGCTTCACACCGCTAGAAAGGGGAGAAGAACGAGATGAAAGTAGGCGTATTTACTGTTTTGTATCAACAGCTGCCGTTTGAGGAGATGCTGGACAAAGTCGCCGCCATGGGCATCGAAGCCGTTGAGCTTGGCACCGGCAATTACCCGGGCAACGCCCATTGCGATCCTGACGCGCTGTTGGACCAGCCGGAAAACATCAAAGCGTTGAAAAAAGCCGTCGCCGACCGCGGCCTTGTGATCAGCGCCTTAAGCTGCCATGGCAATCCGCTTCATCCGGACAAAGCGTTCGCGAAACAGTCGCATGATACATGGAGGAAAACGGTCAGACTCGCTGAGCAGCTTGAAGTCCCGGTCATCAACGCCTTCTCCGGCTGCCCGGGCGACCATCCCGGCGCCAAATACCCGAACTGGGTCACGTGCTCCTGGCCGCCGGATTACTTGGAAATTTTAAAATGGCAATGGGAAGAAGTCGTCATCCCGTACTGGCGCGAAGAAGCCGCGTTCGCCAAGGAGCACGGCATCACGCAAATCGCCTTTGAAATGCATCCGGGCTTCGTCGTCTACAACCCGGAAACGCTCCTCAAACTGCGCGAACACGTCGGCGACGCGATCGGCGCCAACTTCGACCCGAGCCACTTGCTTTGGCAAGGCATCGACCCGGTTGAGGCGATCAAGCTGCTCGGCCGCGAAAAGGCGATTTTCCACGTCCATGCGAAAGACACGTACTTAGACGAAGCGAACATCCGCAAAAACGGCGTGCTCGATACGAAACATTACAGCCAAATCCTCGACCGCTCATGGGTGTTCCGCACCGTCGGCTACGGGCAAAGCGAAAAAATGTGGCGCGACATCGTCAGCGCCCTGCGCGCCGTCGGCTACGATTACGTGCTGTCAATCGAACACGAAGACATGCTCGCTTCGATCGATGAAGGGCTGTCCAAAGCCGTCGCGCTTTTGAAAAAGGTGCTGTTCAAAGAAGAACTGCCCGAGATGTGGTGGGCGTAAAAAGAAGGCGGCAAGGGAAAATGATCCCTTGCCGCCCGCCGTTTCAGCGTAAGCGCGAAAAAGACCCTCCAACGCCTGCCAAGAGGCGCACCTGCTTTAGACCACTTGCGCCGTCTCGCGGCCTACGCGCCCTTTCATGAACAGCAGCCGGTGCCCGTCCACCGTCAAATCGATCATCGCGCCATCCAACACATCATCGCCTGACTTTTTTCCGTTTGCCTGCAAGTACGCGACCCGGTACCACTTGCGCCCGTACTCAAAATACATGTACCGCCCGCGCCGGAAATCGATCCAAAACTTCACCCGCTCGCCATTTACGTTCTTCCACACATACCCCCACGCCCGGTCTTGGCGGATCGGCGCCATTTTTGGACGCGCGGAATTGATGACTTCATAATACAGGCGGTGTTTGATGTCAAACAGCACCATCCCGTTTGCCTCCTTTTGGACATGATACTATATGTATAGCGCCAAACGGGCAAAAATAGACATGCTGGCTCACTCATTTCGTCTCAGCATTCGCCCTGCGAGCAACCGAACGGCCAACGTCAACAGAAACATTGTAACGAGTGAGTATTCCCACTTCCAACCATGATATTCGATCAAATCCGTATGCCGTTCAAAGACAACCTCAAGGGCTGTCAGCACCGCCGCATACCCCGCGCATTGCGCCGCCACACCCGGCCAGCGCGCTCGGCGCGAGGTGGCATAGACGTACACACTGACAACCGGATAGAGAAGATATTCAAAAATGACGCTGTTATTTATATAAGAAGCAAAAAAACGGACCGGATACTCGAGCAGCCCGGCCCCTGCCACGATCGAACCGAAAAAACTCGCCGCATATGCATTGAGCAAAAACGAAAGCCATACTTCCCTTGGTGAAAAAACGCGGAAGCTGAGCCCCAGCAAACCGATGCCCACCGCAGCAAGCAGCCAAAGGATCGAGTGTTCCATCATAGCCCCCAAGCGCGAATTATGTCGATTTTTCTTAGTATGGGATGAAAGAGGGGGAGTATGTGAAATTTTTGGTGTTTTCATTTTGCAACAGGCAATAGGCCTTAGAAACGGCGGTCTTCTGTGTGTTCTTTCCTATGAAAAAAAGGCGAAATTTTGTAAAATGGTAGTATAGTTTTGTAAATGGAGGAATGGACATGCCGATGTACAACAAACTCGTTCGCGACCGCATTCCAACCATTATTGAACAAGCGGGAAAAACGTTCACAACCCGCATACTTGACGATGAAGAGTATAGGAAAGAACTGCAGAAAAAAGCGTTTGAGGAGCTTGAGGAATACGTCCAAGCGGAAACGGATGAGGCGGCTCTTGAAGAGCTCGCAGACGTGTTGGAAATTATCCATGCTTTGGCTGAATGCCATGGCGCTTCGATCGAGCAAGTGGAACAAATCCGCGCCAAAAAGGCAGAGAAGCGCGGTGGTTTTCGAGACAAAATTTTTTTGATCGAGGTTCACGATGAGTAAGGTGGAGTTGATTTCCAGACGTCTTCTCGACAAGTTGCAGGAACAGATGAGCCGCTCGTCGACGATATACATACTGACATCGTTTGCCATGAAGTCCGGGGTTCGCTTATTGAAGGACAGTTTGCGGGCAGCTGCAGAGCGGGGGGCGGATATCAAAATTTGCGTTGGTGATTACTTGTTTGTCACTCAGCCAGAGGCGTTGCGCGAGCTCATATCCATCCACCCGGACATCGAGGTCCGCTTGTATCGGAGTGAGGGAATTTCCTTTCATCCGAAAGCGTACCTATTTGAAGATACAGAAGGCGGCTACTTCATTGTCGGTTCTTCCAACTTGTCCCGCTCGGCGCTCACTGACGGTGTCGAATGGAACCTTGGGCTGGATAAGAGCGTTGATGAGGATGTATTTGCCGAAGCAATGGAGCAGTTTTTAAAGCTGTTTTACGCTCCGGAAACCGTGCCGGTCAATGCCGAAACGGCCGCTGACTATGAAAAGCAGCATCAAGACTATCATCAGCGGCACCCCAATTTAGCCCGCATATGGGCGGAGAATGAAGAAATCGAGTTGATGCTTCCGACGGAAACGGAGAAGAAGCAAGAGGGAGAGACGGCGGACAAGGTTGATGTTGTCCATGAAACGGCGGCGCCATATGGAACGATCCAGCCGCGCTTTGCCCAAGTTGAGGCGTTGGAGCGGTTGGAAGCTGCCTATGAAGAAGGGTACGACAAAGCGATGGTTGTCATGGCGACCGGGCTGGGAAAAACATACTTGGCCGCTTTTTTTGCCCGCCGTTTTTCGCGGGTGCTGTTTATCGCCCATCGCGAAGAAATTCTTCGCCAGGCGAAGCAGTCGTTTGAACGCGTGATTCCTGATCGAACAGCAGGACTGTACGATGGCAATCAAAAAGAAGGAAATGCCGACATGGTGTTTGCCTCGATCTTTACACTAAGCATGAAAAAACATTTGCATTCGTTTCGTCCCGACGCATTTGACTTGATCATTGTCGACGAGTTCCACCATGCGGCAGCCCGCTCGTACGAACGCGTCCTTTGTTATTTTCAGCCGAAATTTTTGCTTGGCATCACTGCTACTCCAGATCGGAGCGACAACAAAGACGTATACGCTCTTTGCGACGGCAATGTCGCGTACCGCATTGATTTTATCGAAGCGGTGCAGCGCGGTTGGTTGGCTCCCTTCCATTATTACGGGGTCTACGACGACACAGACTATTCGCAAATCAAGTGGCTTGGCAATCGCTATGATGAGGAAGAATTGCTTCAAGTGCAGCTTCGCGAGGAGGTGGCGGAGAAAATTTTGCGAGCGTGGGAGAAGTATAAGAAAACAAGGACGCTTGTCTTTTGTTCATCGATCAGGCAAGCTGATTTCCTGTCCCAATATTTCCAGCGTCACGGCTACCGGACGGTCAGCCTTCATTCGAAGCAGACGGCCATTTCGCGCAAGCAGGCCATTGCCATGTTGGAACGCCGTGAACTGGACGCCATTTTCACCGTCGACTTGTTCAATGAAGGGGTCGATATTCCTTCTGTCGATACACTTTTGTTCGTACGGCCGACGGAATCGCTGACCGTCTTCACCCAGCAAGTCGGGCGCGGGCTGCGGCTGTACAAAGGCAAGGATTATTGCGTCATTATCGACTTAATCGGAAACTACCGCAATGCGGATGTCAAACTGCGTCTGTTTGATACGCGGCGAGAGGAAACAAAGAAAACGGCGCGGGAATCCGTTGTGCCAACCGTTCCAGAAACGTGCGAACTGCATCTTGATATACAAGCCATCCATCTTCTCGAGGAGATGCAGAAAAAACGCCAGCCGCGCAAAGAGCGGCTGCTTGCTGATTATCGGGAGCTGAAACAGGAGCTTGGCAGACGGCCGACTTATTTGGAACTGCATCTCCAAGGCCGAAGTGAAGCAGCGGAGTACAAACAAGAGTTCGGATCTTATGTCGGCTTTTTATATTGGGCGGGGGAGTTGTCGGAGCTGGAAAAGGAAGTGTTTCTAAAACACGAACCGTGGCTTGTTGAAGTAGAGCGTACGGTGATGTCAAAAAGCTACAAAATGGTTGTCCTAAAAGCCATGCTTGAGCGCGGGCCGTCGGGCTGGCATCAACCAATTACACCGCAGGAGGCTGCCCCGTTTTTCCATCGGTATTTAACGGAAAAAGAATACCGAAAGCGCATCGATTTTTCCGACGGAGAAACGAAGCGCCTCTGGGAATATGACCAGGAAAAGGTGAGCCGGTTGATCGCCCGCATGCCGATGACGAAATGGAGCGGCAGTTCGAATGGGCTGATTTCCTTTGAAAACAACGTGTTTGCGCTCCAATTTTCCATTGCGCGCGAACACGAAGAAATATTGTACAACTGGACAAAAGAGATTTGCGAGTATCGGTTGCACGTGTATTTTGAGAAAAAGGAAGGCTTGATGAACTAAGAGGTTGGTGATTTAGTACAAAATACTCCCATCTCCACATGTTTCTCAATTAGAGAAAAACTGTGGAATCAGCCTTCTTTTTGGCGAAATACCGTTGATTTGCTCGTGACAGCAGTTTGTCACCGGCATTCTAGAAGACTGGTGATTTAGTGAAAAATTGCAGAAAACAAAGCCTCTTCTCAAATTGAGAAGTCCTGTAAAATCAACGTTTCTCTTTCAGCCGAAAGCAACGGGTTCGGGGAAATCGGTCGTTTTTCACCAGTCCTCTAAGCTTTAAGAATTTGCAGTGAACCGTATTTTAGCGGACGAATGGGAGAAATCTTGATTTATCAAGGGCAGTGCTTCATTATTTGCGTAACATTAAAAACACGATTATTACTTTACTGCAAAATACGGTATAATTGATGCGTAGGCATTAGCGTGAATTGCTTGCTACATCAATAAATATTATTTTGTAACTGATAGGGTTTGATCTGAACGGAGAGGGATTTAAAGTAGTTTAGCGATCCCGCTTGAAAGACAATCGTCAGTTTGATCTGAACGGAGAGGGATTATAAGGCCGCTTGTTTGCAGCGGCCTTAGTTGAGCGCTCCAATGAGCGCATCCTTGGTATCACAGTGAGGCGCTAACTAATCGCCACTCCTGCACTCGCATACCCCATGACGGAAGCGGCGATTGAAAGGCCGGAAGTGGTGATGAAAAACGCTATGAGCGGCCGTCGATCAGGCGGTTGGCGTTTGCCGCGAGCGCCAGTTTGTCAAGCATCGATGGTTGTTGTTCCTTTAATGACGGATAGTCCATCACTTCCGCCAATCCGAGCACGCGTTCATCGTTGAAAAACGGTGCCAGTTCCGCAGCGGATAAGGAGGCTCCGGCACGTTCAAACGAGGCGGCTGGCACGCACGACGGCAGCATCATATACACATCGAGTGGCGTCCGTTTTGCCTCATCGAGCATAAACTGGATGCCGCACACACCGGCGACATTGGCGATTTCATGCGGATCGGCAATGACGGTCGTCACGCCGTGCGGAAGAACGACGCGGGCGAATTCGCTCGGAGGAACCATGGATGATTCGATATGCACGTGTCCGTCGATCAGTCCCGGACAAATGTAGCGGCCCTCGGCGTCAATCGTTTTCTCTCCTTCATAGCGCCCGATGCCGACGATCATTCCTTCCACAATGGCGAGGTCTCCTTCGATGATTTCGCGCGTGAACACGTTGACGATTTTCCCGTTTTTGACAACGAGATCCGCTTCGGTTTGTTTCGCTGCGGTGGCTAGCTGTTTTTGTAAGATCGAATTCATGCTGCTGACTCTCCTTTCCTCATGTCCATCGCCTGATCATCGGCGGAAATTGGTTTCATTGTAATGAGCCAGCTGACAAGTTGTCAACCGCTTTGGTTCGTTTTTTGCCATGCGTATGGCGCTGTTGTTTTCGCCTCTCTTTATAATGTAACAATGTTATGCTGCAATTAACAAAAGGAAGGGGGGGTGCGGCTCATGGAACAAGAATTGATCTCGAAAAAAGGACTGCTTGAGCTGACGGGCATTTCGTACGGCCAGCTTTACCGCGATATCACAGCATTTTGGCCATGTTCATTTGCCTGAAATGGCCTCAAAACTGTCGAACTCAGGAAATAAAATCCGGCGTTTTAGGGCTGTCTCACAAAGATGAGATAGCCCTTTTTACATATGGCTTGACAAAGAAACAGTTCTTCAGTTAATGCCACAAGCAATGGATAGCATATTGCTTTTCTTATTTTTGGGCCATTTCAAAATAAAATTTGTCTGGAAATGGAGAGCCCCTCTTTCCCAAATAGTATACATAATGAACAATAGTATATTTTTTGATACTATATAAAAATAAAGTGCGTACTTTTAAAGGCAAAACATACATAGTATACTCATCAGTGTGTAAGAGATAAACACATAAAAATGCTACTGCTTATGCAACCTGCAAAATTTTTATGAGAGGTGAAGGATTCATGGAATTACAATTAGCATTGGATCTCGTAAACATTCCAGAAGCGAAACAATTAGTAAAAGAAGTTGAGGAGTATGTGGATATTGTAGAAATCGGCACTCCAGTTATCATTAATGAAGGTCTTAGAGCTGTAAAAGAAATCAAACAAGAATTTCCTCACTTAAAAGTATTGGCAGACTTAAAAATCATGGATGCCGCCGCATATGAAGTCATGAAAGCGTCCGAAGCCGGAGCCGACATTATCACGATACTTGGAGTTGCTGAAGATTTGTCCATCAAAGGTGCTGTGGAAGAAGCTAAAAAACAAGGCAAAAAAATATTGGTGGACATGATCGGGGTTAAAAATTTAGAAGAACGAGCGAAAGAAGTAGATGGGTTTGGAGTCGACTATATTTGCGTACACACAGGTTATGATCTTCAAGCAGTCGGCAAAAACTCTCTTGAAGACCTTGCCACAATCAAACGTGTCGTGAAAAACGCAAAAACTGCGATCGCAGGCGGCATTAAATTAAACACATTGCCTGAAGTCATTAAAGCAAAACCTGATCTTATCATCGTAGGCGGCGGTATTACTGGCCAAGAAGACAAACGCGCTGTAGCTGCTGAAATGAAAAAAATGATCCAACAAGGTGAATGAATGATGCAAGCTACGCAATATTTAGGAGAAATCATCAAAGAGTTAAATCAGACAGCCGATTTAATCGCCGCGGGAGAAGCGGAAAAATTGGTGAATGAGATTCTCAAAGCAAAGAAAATTTTTGTAGCTGGCGCAGGCAGATCTGGATTTATGTCCAAATCTTTTGCGATGCGAATGATGCACATGGGGCTAGACGCCTATGTCGTAGGCGAAACCATCACCCCTAACCTAGAACAAGACGACATTTTGATCATTGGATCGGGTTCAGGGGAAACGAGAAGTTTAGTTTCCATGGCTGAAAAAGCGAAAGGCTTAGGGGCAACCGTAGCGTTAGTGACCATTTTCCCTGAATCGACCATTGGACAATTGGCTGATATCACGGTCAAATTGCCTGGCTCGCCTAAAGACCAGTCAGATAACGGATACAAAACGATACAGCCGATGGGATCGCTTTTTGAGCAAACCCTCTTGCTGTTTTATGATGCGATCATATTAAGATGCATGGAGAAAAAAGGATTGGACTCCAATACCATGTTCAAAAGACACGCCAATCTGGAATAGAGTATAAGGAATGCTGCGCAGACATCTTTAACCATTCGAAATTTTAAGCTATTTAAACGAAATTTTCAACTTAATCACGGGGGAAAGGAGAAAAGGCCGCAAAGCTTTCTTTAAGAAACGCTTTGTGGTCTTTTTTTGATCGGGAGATTGGATTCTTGTGATCGATCCATGATCGTTCATTCCCTTCGTGCACATCAGCCGCTCTCCCACTATCAGCATTCCCTCGATGATCATTACAAATCAAATCGGTTATAGTCGGAACGCGGGGGGGGGGGTGCCAAGACTTTTTGCAAAATCGATGACCACTCCTTTCATGGTTGCACGCGGCGTCAAAAACTCTCAAAAGTCTGTTGCCTTCCATAATCCATCGGTAAAATCGTGCGATGGTGGCAAATGTCATTCAGCAAACCTTGAAGAACGCAACTCCGCATGCAGATGTCAGGAAACGGCGAACAAAACGCCCGCCCTCGGCAACGGGTATTCCCGCTGCAGAAGGCGGGCAGTCTTTATCGCTATTCTTTGCCGCAGAACTCTTCGTCGTAATAGAAGTCCTGCTCAAACTCCACCCACCCGAAAAAGAGGGGACGAGGCTCCTCGACCATCTCTAAGCGATAGACGGTGCTGACGTAGAAGGGGATATCGGGTTCTTTGACCGGCGCCGGTGCCATGTGCGCCCAGTCTAGGAACACAATATCCTCTAACAGATAGTCTTGGAAGGCGCTCAGCATGTCAGTGATGGCAAAGCCCATGTCAAGGATGCCCTGCTGGATCTGCCGCCATTTCCGCCAAGAGGCCTCCAAGTAAGAGAGTCCAAAATAGCCCGCGGCACCGGGCCCACGCCCCCCTCTGTACAGCGGCTTAGAAAAAGCAGGAGTCCCTTGACGGTGTCGACCGGGTCCGTGAAGAACACATCAAACTGGCCACGGAGATGGGACGGCAATTCATCCCGCACATCGTAGACCTCGGCGTGGACGTGGTCCCAACCTTGGTCCTGAGCCACATCGCGTACAAAGCGGACAATGCGTTCATCCACGTCCAAGACACAGATGCGCCGCGGCAGCCCCGAGAGCGCAGCCGCAATGCTTGTAAGGTCATCATCGCCCAGCAGCAAAATGTCTCGCCCCATCAGATCTCCCTGTTGGGCCATCAGTGCCAGCCGCCGAACGGTTGTCTCGGGCGTCACATACCCTTGGTCAAAGTCGGGCGTCGCCTTGGGCCGCATGGCTGCGATATCTTGAAAAGCAGCAAGGACGCTGTCAAAAGGCGGCCTCAGAACAATGCCGCGCCCCGCGCAAACCTCACAGCGCTGTTCGGCCACCCGTTCTAGGCCCATACCCCTTTCCAGCATCGAAATAGCATTTTTGCTGCTTTCGATAGGGAAACGATAAAAGATGCGCTGAAGTTGGAAGAATTTTTTTAAGGTTCCATAAGCATGGTGTTTTTATTAAGGTTTAAATCGGTAATAGCGGTATGGTGTTTTTCGCCTCTAGTTTTTCCATCATTTCATACCAGTCCCTTGGTTTGTTCGATAAGACAGAATAATAACGTTTCAAAAACTTCACAACAAGATCCGCTGGAAGTTCATTCACGCTATCGTCCATCGGAAGGAAACAAAGATCAAGCCCGGTTACGGCTTCTCCATCATTGTTCCAAGATGGATGGACATAAGGGAAGTCAAGCCGCTTATATCCCAAATGAGATAATACCTCACGACGAACATATGGATCCATCGGCTTAATCCCGCCAAATTCATAATGCTTCACCCGATAAGGATCATAAATCTCGGCGAACATGCCATACAACTGCTTTCCATTTGCAGCGGCCCAATTTTGCAAATCCTCCAGCCGCTTTTTGGCTAAAAACCGGCCGATCCCCAGTCCTGCTTGGCCGATAATGGTGAAATCTGTCATCGCGACATTTAAATCTTCATAATAACGGTACTCCGTTGCGCCTACTACCTCTCCTTCGTGAACAGCAACGCACACACGAATTCCCGGATCTTCCAGAGGCTCTTTCCACAAATCAAATGCCAATACTTCTTCCGGAGGAAATACATTTTGCATCAATTGATGCATTTTCTTAAACAAAGGGTCTTCAATGCTCGTAATTCTGCGATACTCCATTTTTATCATTCTCCTTTAAGATTTTGTGCGATAAAAAGGATTTTTCCATTCCATCAGTGCAGCATAATTGCACGATTCTTCATCTTCTAAATAGTTCGCCACCACTTTGACAGGTGTGCGGCCGCAGCGAAGCAGGAAGGTAATAACAGGATCTTTCAATTTGCCTTTTACTACCGCTTCGAGATATTGCTCCGCTGTCATCTCATGCGCTTTTTTATGATAGCCAGGCATCCTCCCTCCGCCTAACAGCCGCTCTAGTCCCAAATGAACAACCACTTCATACATGGATAGCATCAGCCATTTTCCCAGCCCCCATTTGCGGTAGGCAGGGCGCACGCCAATATCAACGACATAAAGCGTATTCCCGTTTGGGTTATGGTTGCGGATATATCCATGATCCGTGATCTCTTCCCATGTATGGTCCGGATGGCTGGGGTCAAAGTCGACAATAAGCCCTGTCATTGACCCCGCAATTTCCCCATTCACCTCAACACATAAGGCTCCCTCTGGAAAGAGTGTCACATGGTTTTTCAGCTGTTCCGTATTCCACCATAATTCAGACGGGAATGGCGGAGGAAAACTTTCCTGTTGAATGCGGATTAATCCAGGAAAGTCCTTTTCTTCATAATTTCGGATCACCGCTGGAACAGGACGATCTTGGTCAAAGACATAAAACTCCTTTCGATACATTCTTACCCCTCCTCTCTCATTATCCATCTAGCAACGTATCGCCCATTCATGTGGCGATACTGATATTATTAGGCACATCATTCCATTTAACAAGTAGATACTTTCGTGTTACATAGTGTGAAAAATTATACCTAAAAATAAAAAAAGAAATTCGGAATATTTTTTCCAGACCTTCCTCGCATTCGAACAGCCATGCCTAGTCCACATTATTGTGTAAAATCCATTCTCCATCCAGTGAACTTGGATCACTGGAAAACAAAAGCACTTTTTTGCCGTTTTTCTTTTTACGCCATTTTCGGGACTCCATCAACAGTCATCAACGCATATACAGAAAAACCAACGGACAGCGGTTCTTTCATAAAGATGGTTGTCCGTTGGTTTTTCGCGTCTAATTATAAAACTTATTGCTTTCCTCATTATCTTCCATGTGTGTATTTCTTTGTTTACCAGCAAAAAAAGAAAAGTGCATATAACATACACGCAGATCGTTTTCGAAGCTTTCATAACAGAGAAAGCTTTCTACTTGGCTGCTTCGTTGATTTTTACTTGCCCCTTTACGACCGTCTCCATATAGTTTTTGCCCCATTCATACATCGCATCAAGAATTGGCATCAAACTTTTCCCATGTTCGGTCAATGAATATTCCACTTTTGGCGGAACAACCGGATAGACTTCGCGATGAACAATTTGATCTTGCTCCAGCTCCCGCAGCTGGTTAACAAGCATTCTTTGGGTGATCCCAGGCATGAGGGCTTTTAGTTCGCTAAACCGCTTCTTTCCCCCTTTTCCTAGATGCCATAAAATAAGCATTTTCCATTTACCGCCAATAACAGCGAGTGTTAATTCTTTTTCACAATTATATGTCTTGCCACAAACGTGTCCCATCATTTCACCCCCATGTTGATTATAACCTGATAGTATACTGTTTGTCACTTTATGATCATAAAGAACATACTTACAAATAAATGTTATATACCTGTTATTTTCACTCATTGCAAATTGTATTCATTCTTTCTGGATGATACAGTGCATTCATTGCATCTGGATGCCTTTTATATCATTAAGTATATTTTTTTACACTATATTATATTTTTATCACTACATGATAAGAAAGTTCGTACTTCTCAATAAGTTTTATACACATTATACTACCATCTGTAAACCAATCACGAGTACTGGAGGGAGCAGCATGAATCGTTTTACTATTCCTCGTGATATTTATTTTGGAGAGAATGCTCTCGATGTTTTAAAAACACTGGAAGGAACAAAAGTTGCCCTCGTCATGGCGGCCGCTCCGTCAAGAAAAACGGAAATCTTGATAAAACTCAGAAAATTCTTTCAGAAAGCAATGTAGTAAACATCGTTATATCTGCTCTATCAACTTTATTCTTTAATGTTTCGAAAAGTCAGGGGGGATCACATTGGATTCAATGACCTTTATCTTGTTTGGAGCAACAGGTGATTTAGCGAAACGAAAAATTTTCCCTGCATTATATAATTTATTTCTTGATCAAAAAATGCCGCAGCCATTTTCCATTATTGGCGTAAGCAAAAGAGAATTGTCCGATGAAGCGTTTCAAACATATGTGGAAAATTCGGTAAAAACCTTTTCCAGACGTTTGGCAAATGACCGTTCCAAAATGAAGGAGTTTCTTCGCGCGTTTCGCTATATTTCTCTAGATGTAACGAATGCACAAGGGTATAAAAAGTTGCTTGAAATGGTTCAACAACGGGAAAAAGAATTGAATATTCCTGAAAACCGCATGTTTTATTTATCTGTTGCGCCGGAATTTTTTGATGTGATCGCGTCGAACATCAAGGAAAGCGGATTAGGATCCACAACAGGTTGGAAACGTCTGATTATCGAAAAACCGTTTGGCCACGATATCCAATCGGCCCAAGATTTAAACGAAAAATTAAGCCAAGCTTTCGAGGAAGAAGAAATTTATCGGGTAGATCATTACCTTGGAAAACCGATGGTGCAAAACCTTGAAGCTTTAAAATTCGCCAACCCTGTGTTTCAAGCGATATGGAATAATCAATTTATAGCCAATGTGCAAATTACAGCTAGCGAGACCGTTGGGGTAGAACAAAGAGCAAGCTATTATGATCAAGCAGGCGCCATTCGCGACATGTTTCAAAACCATATGTTGCAACTGTTGATGATGACAGCCATGCACTTGCCAAAACAAATTAGCGCAAAAGACATCCGTAATGAGAAAAGAAAAATTATGGAATCTCTTCGACCAATACAGAAGGAAGAAGTAGGCTTGCACGTTGTTCGCGGCCAATACGGTCCTGGAGAAATCGATGGCAGACCAGTGGTTGGATATAAAGAAGAACCTGGCATCGATGCTTCTTCGACAACGGAGACGTTTGTTGCGGCCCGTCTGTGGATTGATGATGAAAACTGGAGCGGGGTGCCATTCTACATCCGTACAGGTAAAAGAATGAAGGAAAAGTCCACACGTATCGTGATGGAGTTTAAAAATCCATTAAAGGAATGGTACTTGCCAAAAAATGAAGAAACAGCTCCTAATCTTTTGGTGATTCAAATCAATCCGAACGAAGGCGTTTCGCTGCAATTCAATAGTAAAAATGTATTCAACAACGGAAAGATGGAGCCTGTCCATATGGACTTCGCAACGAATCAGAAAGAGGTGCCTGAAGCGTATGAACTCTTAATTTTTGACGCTTTGCACGGCGATTCGACTTTCTTTTCCCATTGGAAAGAGGTCGAACTATCTTGGAAATGGCTGCAACCTATTTTAGAGGCATTTGCGGAAAACCGCCTTCCTCTTTACTCCTATCGTTCAGGATCGATGGGGCCAGATGCTTCTTATCAATTATTGAAAGAAGACGGATTTTATTGGCGGTAAATAAGCTTTTCCGGAGCAAACCTGAAAACATAATTTCTGGATAAACTAATAGGAATAGCCAATCTTCTTTGACCAAGATATTTTTAGGAGGTAGTCAGCATGAGAGTCGGGCTAGTCGGTTTAGGAAAAATGGGATTAAACTTAGGCAAAAATCTTATGGACCATAAGCACGAAGTAGTGGCGTTCGATATAAATACAAATGCGGTGGAAGAAATAAAAAAATACGGTGCTAAAGGCGCATCCACTTTAAAGGAACTCGCCCTATCATTAGAAAAAACGAGAATTGTCTGGATAATGGTTCCCCACACCGTTGTTGATTCGGTGATTAGTGAAATTGCGCCATTTTTAAGCAAAGGAGACATTGTGATCGATGGTGGCAATTCTCACTACAAAGAATCGATTCGCCGCTATAACGAGCTAAAGGAGATTGGAATTCACTTTATGGATGCGGGAACTTCTGGCGGAGTCGAAGGCGCTCGAAACGGAGCATGTTACATGGTTGGAGGCGATCCCGAAGCTTGGAATATGGTCGAGCCTCTTTTTCGCGACACTGCTGTAAAAAATGGGTATTTATATACTGGAAAAGCAGGCAGCGGCCACTTCTTAAAAATGGTCCACAATGGGATTGAATACGGAATGATGGCTTCCATTGGCGAAGGATTCGAAATATTAGAAAAAAGCGAATTCGATTACGACTATGAAAAAGTGGCGAGAGTGTGGAACAATGGTTCGGTTATTCGTTCATGGCTCATGGAATTAACAGAACGCGCGTTTTCAAAAGATGCAAAATTAGAGGAAATCAAAGGAATTATGCATTCTTCCGGCGAAGGAAAATGGACGGTCGAGACAGCATTAGATCTGCAAACGGCCACTCCTGTCATCGCCATGGCCTTATTGATGCGGTATCGTTCATTAGAAAGCGATACATTTACAGGAAAAGTGGTAGCCGCTCTACGCAATGAATTTGGCGGACATGCTGTAGAAAAAAATGAGAAGAAATAACATAAAATCCCCTTGCAGTAAGACTTACAATGGACATGCGCTGCAAAATAGAATGAGAAAGGAGAAGTGTATATGGCTATCTCTTTTGATTACTCCCATGCCTTGCCATTTATCATCCTGAATCGAGAAGACCCCCACTTCCACGCGTGAGCGGAAGTGGGGGATGAATCGGTATTCGCCATCGATTTCCCTCTTGCCTCCAACGAATCAAAGGTGTAAAATAGACAGAAACAGAACAAATGTTCCGTTCTAAAAGAGGGAAGGTCATGCACAAAGCCTACCGCTTCCTGCTGTATCCCACCCGCACACAAGCGGAACGGATCCATCAAACCATCGGGTGTTGCCGGTTTGTGTACAACCACTTTTTGTCCGAATGGAATCAGGCGTATGAAACCACCGGAAGAGGACTCGGCTACAACGAGTGCTCCAAGCGGCTGACCGCCTTAAAGCAGACCCTTCCGTGGCTGAAGACTCCCGATTCGACCGCCTTGCAAAACGCGCTGCAACAGTTGGACGAGGCGTTTGACCGATTCTTCGATGGAATCGCGAACGCTCCCCGCTTCAAAAGCAAAAAACATCCGAACCAATCGTACACCGCCCAGTGCAACTATTCAAAGAAAGGGCGCCCATCGATCGAAGTGGACGGCCATCGATTGAAACTTCCCAAGCTCGGATGGGTGAAGTTTGCCAAAAGCCGTGAGGTTCAAGGCCGCATTCTCTCGGCCACCATTCGTCGAAACCGAACAGGGAAGTATTTCGTCTCCATCTTGGTGGAAACGGAGATTCCTCCATTGTCCACCACCGACAAGCAAGTGGGGGTGGATGTGGGGTTGAAGCATATGGTGGTTCTTTCCACGGGTGAGAAGATCGAACACCCCCGGTATTGGCGCCGATATGAAGAAAAGCTCGCCTACTGGCAGCGGGTGATGTCCCGCCGGAAGCCGGGCGGTTCGAACTGGCATAAAGCCCGCTTGAAAGCGGCCAAGCTTCATGAGAAAATCGCCAACTGCCGGAACGATTTCCTGCACAAACTGTCCACCCGCCTCATCCGCGAAAACCAAGTGGTGTGCGTGGAGGACTTGCGCGTGCGGAACATGCAAAAGAACCGCAAGCTGGCCAAACGCATTTCCGATTCCGCGTGGGGGCGTTTTCTCAAGATGCTTGAGTATAAAGCGAAATGGTACGGGCGGACGTTGGTCCGTGTCGCGAGCACCTCCATCGAGCCAATTGTGCTCGTGCTGCGGGCATCGGCAGATTGAGGTGAAATCGCTCGACATCCGCGAGTGGGTGTGCCCAAACTGCGGAGCCGAACATGACCGGGACCATAACGCCGCCCGGAATATCCTGAATGAAGGGCTTCGTTTGCTGTCGTTGTAAGGCAGTCGAACCGTGGGACGCACGGGGATGGCTTGGTTAACAGCCTGCCGTAGGGCGGGTGTTCCCAAGAATCTCCCACCTCTAAGCGTGAGCGTAGGTGGGAGAGCGTTCAATGTTGTGAAGAGAACGCCCATTGGCGGAAAAATATACGAAAACGGTGTCGCATTTGTTTTTTGAACGCAAAGCAATCAACGCAACGATTCAAAAATAATAAACGTGAATGTTGAACAATTGACAAACGGTTTTCACAAAGTTCACATCATTGTTTGGTATTGTATCACAAGAAGGTGGTGAGCCGATGAGGAGATATGCAGATCATTGGCTGCTTGTCCTATTGCTGCTCCTTGTCTTTCCGTTGCCGGCGCGTGCGGAAGAAACCGTTCAAGCCCGCATCGACGAAGCGCCGGAGTATGGGGTGGTGAGGCTAGCGAGCGGCGTCTATGATGAAGCGATCGTATTATCGAAACCACTTACGTTGGAAGGGATTGGGGAGGTGACGATTCGTTCGTGCCGCAAGTCTCCTGTCATTGCGATATACGGCCGGCATGTTGTGCTCAAAAATATTCGTGTGGTGCAATGTGGTGATGCGCCCGATATGCCGGCGATTTACGTAACCGGACATGATCATACGATCGACGGTGTGCGCGTGTTGACGAATCAGCAAGGCGTCAAGCTTGATCACGCGCATCATACAACCATTGTCCACTGCGCTGTTCAAGGCGAGAAAAACGGCAATGGCATTGATCTATGGGAATCGACGCAAAACGTGATTCATTATACGGCGATTGAGCGGGTAAAAGACGGAATTTACATGGAAAACAGCCATAACAACGTACTAAGCGGCAATCACATTGACAATGCCCGCTATGGCATTCATGTCATGTTTTCGAATCGCATCGTGTTGCGAAAAAACATTTCCGAAAAAAATATCGCTGGAGCGATGGTGATGGGGACAGAGCAAACAACGATTGAACAAAATTCGTTCGTGCAAAACAAAAGAAATGTCCACTCTCAAGGCCTTTTGTTATACGATGCGGCGAAAACGATTGTACGAAAGAACCGAATCGCGGCCAATCGAGTCGGAATTTATGTGGAACAAGCGCGCCATAACGAATTGACTGAGAACGATGTTTCCCACAATTTTATCGGCATGCAGTGGAATGAATCGTCGAACAATCGTGTTTCGGACAATTCATTCATTGGCAATGTCTATGACGCACAAGCCATTCGCAGTCCTGACAATACCATTGTTCGTAACTATTGGGACGCAGCGACTAAATTAGATGTCACGGGCAAGGGAGTCAGCGCCATCCCGTATCGAGCTGATCCGTTTTTCCTAGCGCTTACCGTCGACGTGCCGGAATACCAATTGTTTTTTCAGTCACCAGGTATGATTGTCTTGCAAAAGTTGTTGCGCAGTCCTGACGAACAAGTGCTGACGGATGACGCTCCGCTCATGGAGCAACCGACGGCAAGGAAGGATCGGCCTTCCCGGTCGGCAAGCCTGTTGTATGTGATGAGTGCTGTGATGATCGCTGGAAGCATTAGTGGATTTATAATAGGGAGGAAACGACCATGAAAGCAAAAGGAATATGGTTGGCCATTTTTATCTTCATTATTGGCGTCATAACTGGTTGCAACCAAAAGGCTGAGCCGGTAGCCATTGATGAAAAAAACGATAAATGTGATTTTTGCCATATGGCGGTAGGAAATAATCAATTTGCGACCGAACTCGTATTGAAAAATGGCAAAGTGTTGAAGTTTGATGACATCGGTTGTATGTATCAATGGATGAAGGAACATAAAAACGAAACGGTCGAAGCCATGTTTGTTCGCGATTATGAAACGAACGATTGGCTGGAGGCGGATCAAGCAACATATGTATATGATCAAACAATTCGCACTCCTATGGCATACAATGTGATCTCTTTTAAAGATGAAGATAAAGCAAAGAAATTTGTCGAACAACATGGTGGAGCGGTTTTGACGTATAATGAACTGGGTCGCCATACATGGGAACGAAATAAAGAGATGATGATGGAAATGAAAAAAGAACATATGAAAATGGACAAACAGAAGGATAACCATATGGGCAACTGAGCGCCAGTTGCCTTTTTGTTTATCTGTCCGTTGCCTGCACGGGCTGTTCTGTAGAGAGATCTAATGTTTCGAAACTCTTAGGTGTTTCTCGAGTGGCTGTTGAAACTGAAACATCGATGGAGAGGACAGAGAAGGATGTGGAATATCGGACGGATGGAATGGCGGCTGCTGATGCGCCAATATTCCTCTTATTCGTTTGTTTTGTTATGGGTTGTCATATTGTCGCTATTATTTTTCATCGCCAAAAACGATGCAGATTTTGCTGGATATACGAATGTCACAGGAACGATCGCGAACATTATCTTATATCTTTTGCCTCTGTTTATGCTCATTGCCGGTTCGTTCGCGATTGCGGGTGAGATGGAAAATGGACAATGGCGCCTGTTATGTACGTATCCGCTGTCACAGGCCATGTATGTGGCCGGGAAATGGCTTGGGCAATGGTTAGGGCAGGCGACATTGTTTACGTTTAGTTTTGGCGTGAGCGTAGCGATCAGTTCCTTTGCTGGAATCGCATTGCCGGTGAAATGGGTGATTGCGCTCTATAGTTTTTCATTATTCCTCATCGCTTTGTTTCTCATGTTGGGTCTATCCGTCGGCGCGTTTACGTCGACTCGATGGCAAGCGTTGACGGTATCGGTCGGAGTATGGTTTTTGTTCATTATGATTTGGCCGACGTTGTTAATTGCTGTGCTTAACATCGTTCCATATCCGCTCATTGCCCCTTTGTTGCAAGCGGCGACGCTTTTCAATCCGGCCGAGGTGTTGCGTGTGGCGTTTGTGGTCGAATTGGGGGGGAGCGCCATTTTCGGACAAGCTTATGATCATTTGATCCATTTATGGCAAAAAAAGTTCAGGCTGATATTGACCGTATATGCCATTGGCTATCTATGTTTGTTATGGTCCATGGCAACGTGGAAGTTAACAAGGAGGAAACAACGATGACCGGACTCGATGTGCGGGAAGTGTCAAAAATGTATAAGAAGAAAACCGCGTTGTCTTCGCTGTCCTTTCAGGCGAATCGAGGGGAGTGTATCGTTTTATGCGGAGGAAACGGTGCGGGGAAAAGCACGCTTCTTTCAATTTTAGCGGGCATTTTGCCGCCGACAGATGGAACGGTCACCCTTCACGGTGTTTCCTTGCGGATGAATCGAAAGCAATACATTTCGCACATCGGATACATGCCGGATGAGTTCCATGCGCCGCCCATGATGACCGTTTGGGAATTTCTTTCGTTTTATGCATCATTGCGAAAAGTCACGCGAGAACAGGTGGAAGAAACGCTTCGTGACATAGGATTGGAAGCGCAAAAAAAGGAATGGATCAAGTATTTATCAAAAGGAATGCGGCAGCGGTTGTTGTTCGGTCAGGCGTTATTAGGAAATCCGGCGTTATTGCTTCTTGATGAGCCGACAAACGGTCTCGATCCGTTTTGGATTGATCGGTTTATCGATATATTGAAACAGAGAAAAAACGAGGGGACGATCATTATTTTTTCGACACATATGATGGATGTGGCCGCAGATATCGGGGATATCATTGTATTTATGAAAAATGGGGCTATCGTTCATCGAATCGAGACCGCAGCCTGTGGATCGAAAGAACAAACGGTGTTGCAGCTGTTGGCTTTGCACCGACAATGAATGATCGAATCGATTGGATCGGCGCGGCGATTTGTTTAGCAGGTGTTTCAGTGATGTTATGGGCGCCGAGCCAATGACGTTCAAATTGATTTTCGATCGCAAGACCGGGCGCATTTACGGCGCGCAGGCGGTCGGAAAAGAGGGAGTCGACAAACGGATCGATGTCATTGCCACCGCGATCAAAGGGGGATTGACCGTTCGGGATTTACCGGATTTGGAATTAGCTTATGCGCCGCCGTTCTCTTCGGCGAAAGACCCGGTCAATATGGCTGGGTATGTCGCCTCCAATATCATGGACGGGCTTGTCGAGACGGTGCAGTGGCATGAAATCGAACGGATTGTGGAGGCAGGGGGCGTGTTGATCGATGTCCGCACGGCGGAGGAAACGGCGCGCGGCATGATCCGCGGTTCGATTCACATTCCATTGGACGAATTGCGTGACCGTTTGCATGAGCTCCCGAAAGGAAAGACCATCTATGTGACATGCCAAGCTGGGCTGCGAGGATACATTGCCGTAAGGATTTTGCAGGGGCATGGGTTTCAGGCGAAAAACGTAGATGGCGGATACCGGCTGTACGCCGCTGTCAAGCGATAACGAATGGGGTGCCTTGCCGATAGCGGCAAGGCGTTTTTTTCGTTCTAATGAACTGTTTTTTGTTAGGTAGATTGACAATAGTGAAAAGGCTAGTTAACATACCCGTAGGGGTAGTTTTGTGAATAAAACTTTTTTTCCTCATTCGAAGGCATAGGAATGATGAAAGGATGTCGATCTATATGTCAGTGATATTCGCTTTCGTTGCAGGGGCGCTTTCTTTCTTTTCCCCTTGCATTTTTCCGATTGTTCCTGCTTATGTTGCCCATTTAACAGGCACTCCAATAGCGGAAAACAGAATCCAAGTTGGAAAACGGGAGATCCTCATGCGCTCCCTTGCGTTTATCGGCGGATTCAGTGTCATTTTCGTGCTGATGGGAGCGACGGCAAGTGCGATTGGACAGATGTTGGTTCAATATCGTGGGTTCATTGAGAGTGATGGTGAACATATGGGCGACTTGGTGTCCGCCTTGTCGTGCGGAAATGCCGGATATGCAAAAGTTTTATGAGCAGTATAAAGATGAGGGAGTGGAGATTGTCGCGGTCAATTTAACTCAATCGGAAAGGCAGCCGGAACATGTTGCGCGCTTCATTCAGGAGTATGGAATTACGTTTACTGTCGTTCTTGATGAAAAAGGAGAGGTATCCCGGCAATACCAAGCTCAAGCGATTCCGACGAGCTACTTGATCGATTCGAAAGGAATCATACAGAAAAGGAGAGGTATCCCGGCAATACCAAGCTCAAGCGATTCCGACGAGCTACTTGATCGATTCGAAAGGAATCATACAGAAAAGTTCCATGAGC